>JANOYU010000144.1:0-22927 GCA_031429035.1 Methylophilaceae bacterium | reverse complement strand
ACAATGGCTTGCGAAACGCGCAAAATAGTAGAGAAGCGCTGTTGAATATTTTTAATCATCCAGCGCGCTTCTTGCATTTGCGTTTGCAAATATTGGCTAGAGTTTTCGCGGTTGCGCTTTAAAATATCGGCGTACATTTGGTTAATACGCAGCTTGGGCACTACGCCATCGTTTAGCGTGGCTATCCAAATGCCTTTTACTTTTTTAATTAGCACTTCATGTTGAATAAAATGGTCGCGATCTAGCTGCGCATAATCGCTGCCAGGGCGCGGGTTTTGCTGCTTAATTAAGCATTGCGCACCTTTTAGCGCGGCCTCGTCGCAATTAAGCAATTTACGCAGTTTTACAAAATCTTTATTGGCAAGCACGGCTAAATGCTGGTTAACAATTTTTTTGGCGATTTCTAAAAAGTCAGTGTCGGCTGGCAATAAATTCAGTTGCAGCAAAATACATTCTTGCAAATTGGTGGCACCAATGCCTGACGGGTCTAGGCTTTGGATGAGTTTTAGCGCAGTTTGTAACTCAAGCAGCTCAATTTCCAGCTCTAGCGGTAGCTCTTCAACTAACTCTTCTAAATCTGCCTCTAAATAACCATCGTCGTTAATGCTGTCTATTAACAAAAATATTAAATTTTGGTCACGCGTCGATAGCGGCATTAATTTTAGCTGGCTCAGTAAATGCTCGCGCAAATTTGTCTCAACGACTTCTTGGCGGCTGTAATCGCCGTCATCATCGCCGTCATTCGCTTGGCGGCTTCCTTCATCCCATTGGCCTGCGCTGCCATATTCGTCATAATTTTCGTCAAAATCGGTGGCAGAAAAGTCTTCTTTGGCTTCTAGCGGTTTTTCTTCACTTGCCGTTGCGGTTTCTTGATAATCTATATTGCTAAACGCATCAATTTCAAAATCGTCATTTTGGTTCGATTGTTCACCATCGGCGGTTACAGGGTCATGGTCAACACCATTGCTGGCTTCTTGAACGCCGCCATCATCCTGCTCACCATCTGGTGTATCGCCATCTACCAGCTCTAGCAATGGGTTATCTTGCAAAATGGTTTCTAGTTCTTGGTCTAGTTCTAGCGACGATAACTGTAGCAGGCGAATAGATTGTTGTAGCTGCGGTGTAAGCGCTAAGTTTTGCGAGATACGAAGTTGTAGATTTTGCTTCATGCTTTGCTTTATATTTACTAGGCTAGAGCCTAAAGTCTTTGCCTAAATACACTTCGCGCACGGCTTCATTGTTAACAATATCAGCAGGCTTGCCAGAGGCAAATACAGTGCCGTCATTAACAATATAAGCGGTATCGCAAATGCCCAAAGTTTCGCGCACATTGTGGTCGGTAATCAATATGCCAATATCTTTGCTGGCTAAAAAACGAATAATTTTTTGAATATCTAACACCGCAATCGGGTCGATTCCAGCAAATGGCTCATCTAGCAAAATAAAGCTGGGGTTGGTGGCTAGGCAGCGCGCAATCTCCACACGTCGCCGCTCGCCGCCTGATAAACTTACCGCTTGGCTATTGCGAATATGCACAATATGCAGTTCTTGCAGTAGCGATTCTAATTGGTCGTGAATTTGTGTTTCAGATAAATCTTGCAGCTCCAACACCGCTTGTATATTTTCGCTAACCGTCAGTTTACGAAAAATAGACGGTTCTTGCGGCAAGTAAGCCAAGCCCATGCGCGCACGGCTATGAATGGGCAAGCGGCTTAAATCTTTGCCATTCAATAAAATACGCCCTGCATCTAGCGGAATCAGGCCTACCATCATATAAAAACTGGTAGTTTTACCCGCACCATTTGGCCCAAGCAAGCCAACTACCTCACCACTATTAATGCGTAGCGAAATATCTTGCACCACGGTGCGCAATTTATATGACTTACGCAGATTTTCGACGACGAGTTCGCTCATTATTGTTGTGTTTTTTCTGCTGCTTCAAGACGATTGCTGAATCTTAAGTTCTTCACTACGCTAGGCGCAGGGTTACTTGGTGCTAAAGATTGTGGGCTAGTGGGTGGCACTGTTGGAGTAGCTGCTGGCGCAGCAGGTTTATTTTTTGGCTGAATAATGGCTTTTACACGGCCGCTGCCTGGTGCGCCTTCCGATTTAGTACCACCAATCACTTCAGCATATTCGGCGTTGGCGTCATAGCTAATATAATCGCCATGCACAATATCCTCGCCACGCTTTACCCAAGCTTTGCTATATAACTGCACTTTATCCATGCGGCCATCGTATTCTATGCGCTGCGCGCTGCCTTCCATATACTCGTTTTTGCCTTCACGTTTTTGCTTAAAAGTAGTCGGGTTGCCGGTGGATGTGCTGTGCTGAAAGCCTTCTTTATCTTCGCGCACAATTAGTTTGGCCGCGCGAATAATCAGCGTGCCCTGCGTTAAAATCACATTACCCGTGTAGGTGCTGGTCTTTTTAGCATCGTTTACAGACAGTGAATCTGCTTCAAGCTCAATCGGTTTATCGCGGTCAGCCGCTTCGGCAAAGGCTTGTAGGCTAGTACAAAGGCCAATTAACAATATGATTAACTTTTTCATTTTAGTTTCCGTACTTTCTTACTGGCAAGTATTGGCTTGCTGGCAGGCGCTACTTTTAGGGATGTAAGTGTTTTACTGCTATTTAATTTAGTTTTATTGGTCATAGGTTTAGTTGATTTTACTGGCACAAGGGCTGGTCGCTCGTAGTGTACTTTTACCCGATTAAATAATTTGATGGTTTGATTTTTTTTATCAAACACCATGCCTTTGGCACGTATCACCGTTTTAGGCGCCTGCTTAATCAGCACCGCGCTATTAGTTTTGGCGATATCTTGGTTAGGTAAAATCACTAATTTTTCAGTTAATACTTGCATCTCGCCTTTGCCTTCAAATGCTTGTCGTATTACTTTTACGTTATCTACCAGCTCAATCTCTTCGCCATTGCTCGATACATAACCACGTAACGCCTCAATTTGCGTATAGGGTTTATCAATCGTGTATTGCGTATAGCGCGGGCGTTGTAGCACGGTGCTGTCATCATCAGGAAAATGCACCATCTCGGCCGCAGCCAGCACATAGCGCAGCTTGCCAGTGATATCCGTTTGTGTGGTGACAAAATTATTCATGCTGTAATCCGGGTCATGTCGATTGCTGCCGTCTAGTTTGGGGCCTTGTTCCTCCACTGTTAAGTTAATCCAAAAGGTAACAATTGCCATAAAAATAGCCAACATCAGCGGAAAAAATAGTGCAGAGCGCGTCGGCATACGTATTCAAATTACTTAAAAAACGGTGCCATTTGCAATTCCAATGTGCCTTGTGCCTGCATAATTAGCTCGCATAACTCGCGCACTGCGCCGCGGCCACCTTCTTTTAGTGTCACATAATGCGCACGCGCTTTAACACTTTCAGGTGCAGCTGGAACGCTTACCGCTAAGCCACAACGCAGCATTGGTGGCATATCCACCACATCGTCACCCATAAAAGCCGTTTGCTCAGGCGTCATATTCAGCTTAGCAATTAAATCGTGATACGCCAGCAATTTGTCATCTACGCCTTGATAAAAATGCGCCACGCCTGTGCTTTCAGAGCGTTGTTTGACTACGTTAGAAGTACGGCCAGTAATAATCGCCATTTGCACGCCACTGGCCTTTAGTAACTTCATGCCCAAGCCATCTTGCGTGTTAAAGGTTTTGTATTCTTGGCCGTCATCGCCTATGGTTAAGCCGCCATCCGTCATCACACCATCCACATCAAAAATCACTAATTTAATGGCTTTGGCACGCGCTAGCACTTCTGCAGAAACTTTACTCATTACACTATTTTCGCTTTCAATAAATCGTGCATATTAAATGCGCCTACCAGCTTGCCCGCGTCATCAACCACCAGCAGGCCATTAATTTTTTTCTGTTCCATCATTTCCACTGCCTCCACCGCTAATTCATTGGTATGAATAGTATTGGGATTGGCGTGCATTACCTCGTTAATTTTAACGGTGTGGGTAAAAATACCTTTGGCAAAGATACGGCGCAAATCGCCATCGGTAAATACGCCAATAGGTTGTTTTTTTTCGTTTACCACAGCAGTTAAGCCCAAGCCTTTTTTGGTCATTTCAGTCAACGCGGCAGATAGTAATTCACCATCTTTTATGCTGGGCACAGCGCTGCCAGTGCGCATCACATCTTTTACGCGAGTTAGCAATCGCCGCCCTAAGTTACCGCCAGGGTGGCTGCGGGCAAAATCTTCTGCGGTAAAATCGCGCAAGTTCAAAACGCATACTGCTAGTGCATCGCCTAAAGCCAATGCAGCCGTGGTGCTTGCTGTAGGTGAAAGGCCAAGTGGACAGGCTTCTTGCGACACTTCGGCGCTTAAATGTACGTCAGATTCTTTGGCAAGCGTTGAATTAGGCGCACCTGTAATGCTAATCACTTTTGCGCCAAGACGTTTAATGGTGGGCAAAATATTCAGTAGTTCATCGCTCTCGCCCGAGTTAGAAAGTGCAATCACTACATCGCCATTGGTAATCATACCCAAATCGCCATGGCTGGCTTCAGCTGGGTGCATAAAAAAAGCGGGTGTACCTGTGCTAGCAAGGGTTGCGGCAATTTTGCCACCAATATGGCCAGATTTGCCCATGCCGCTTACCACCACGCGGCCTTGGCAGTTTAAAATTAATTGCACGGCTGCTTCAAAACTGGCATCCAGCCTCGCGGCCAAGGCACTAATTTCGTGCGCTTCGATAGTCAGCACCTTACGTGCTAGCGTCAAGGTATCGATTACTGGCAAATGTTGATTTGCGTGTAATCTATCAGATTGTAGTAATGTGGGCGACATATTCACTTAGTATAAAAGGGAAATCGCCATGAATAAAGCAAAAAAGGTGGGAACACCGTAAAAAACGCGGGTTTTTAGGTAAAATATTAAAAGTAGGCATAATTTTTGCCTAAAGCGAATAATTACAATAACAAAATAATCTTAAGCGAGCCCATGTTTGATTCTTTAACCAGCGTTTTATTGTTGCTAACAAGCTCAGTCTTAGCAGTTGCGCTGTTTCGCGCCTTGCGCTTGCCTGCCATGCTGGCCTATTTTATGGTGGGCATTTTGTTTGGCCCATTTGCTTTTAATTTATTGCCCAACACAGAATCTGGTCGCCATGTGGCCGAATTCGGCATTGTGTTTTTAATGTTTAGCATCGGCCTAGAGTTTAGCTTGCCTAAGCTTTACGCCATGCGCAAAACCTTGTTTGGTTTGGGTGGCGCACAGGTGCTTATCACCTTGTTTGTCACCATGTTACTTAGTTGGCTGGCAGGTTTTAGCCTGCCCACAGCTTTCGTCGTCGGTGGCGCACTCACCATGTCGTCTACTGCCATCGTATCTAAAATCTTAATCGAGCGCGTCGATTTAAACTCACGCCACGGCCGCTTAAGCATTGGTATTTTGCTGTTTCAAGATTTAGCGGTGATTCCTATTTTGGTGCTGATTCCCGCGCTTGGTGCACAAACTGGCAATTTAGCTACCACGCTTGGCTTATCTTTTATTAAATCTGCCGTGTTGCTTTTTATATTATTTAAGTTTGGCAAAAATATGATCAATTTTTGGTTTAGTTTGGTGGCCAAACAACGCTCGCGTGAGCTATTTGTCATGAACGTGTTAATGGTGACTTTATTACTGGCGGCCGTCACTAAAATTGCCGGTTTATCTTACGCATTGGGCGCGTTTATTGCAGGCATGCTAATTTCTGAAACGCGCTACCGCTACCAAGTGGAGTCGGACATTGCGCCTTTTCGCGATATTTTACTTGGCCTGTTTTTCATTAGCGTTGGCATGTTGCTCGATTTTAATTATATGTTACAAAACATTAGCTTAGTACTAGTTTTGTTGGCAGGTTTTATCTTGTTTAAAGCAGTGGTGGTGGCAATATTAGTGAAGGCTTTTGGTTTTGAGCTTGGCGTGGGCATACGCACGGGCATTGTGTTGGCGCAGGCGGGCGAGTTTAGCTTTGTGATTTTGGCGCTGGGTTTACAGCAAAATTTAATCGGCGGCAGCGCGTTGCAATTGGTGCTGGCGGCCTCGCTGCTATCAATGGTATTTGCCGCGATTATCATCCCCTACAATGGCAAAATTGCGCGTAAATTAGTAAAAAGTTACACCCGTAACAGCAGCCAAGTGGTCGAGGCGCTAGATGGCGTAAGCAAAGATTTAAAAAATCATGTCATTATTTGTGGTTATGGCCGCAGCGGCCAATATTTAGGGCGTTTTTTAAAAGAAGAGAGCATTCCGTTTATTGCGCTAGATATTGACCCAACACGGGTGCACGATGCCGCAGCAGCGGGCGAGCACGTGATGTATGGTGATGCTGGGCGGCGCATTGTGCTGGAAGCCGCTGGTGGCGCGCGTGCCAAGGCGTTAATCGTCAGCTATTCTGACATGCGTGCCAGCATGAAAGTGCTGCATGTGGCGCAAGAGGCTTACCCCAATTTGCCAGTAATTGTGCGCACTTACGATGAAACAAATATGGACGAGTTTCGTGCTGCGGGTGCGACGGAAGTGGTGCCAGAAGTGCTTGAAGGCAGCCTCATGTTAGCCTCGCACGCCTTGGTTTTGCTGGGTGTGCCGCTTAATCGCGTGGTAAAACGCATTAGGTCATTTCGTGAAGAGCGCTACAAAATGTTTAAAGGTTATTTCCGTGGCGCGACCGATGCCAATGTTGCCGATGAGCAACAAGTGCGGCTGCACTCGGTAGAGATTAGCAAAAATTCTTATGGCAAAAAATTGCGGCTAGATCACATTGATCTGAAGCGTTTTAATGTAGAAATTCAGCTGATTCGCCGCCCCAACATGCTGGAGGATATTGCCCCGCGTGACGACATTACATTGGCCGATGGTGATGTGTTGGTGCTGCTGGGCTTGCCAGATGACTTGATGGCGGCCGAAGTGTACCTTATCTCTGGAAAATAAATGACTGCGTCAATCACGTCTCTGGTAAATAATTAGGTTACTATTTTGGCAAAAAAAGTCATTGTAGTGGGCGGTGGCATTGTCGGCTGCCTCACCGCGCTAAATTTGGCGCAGCGCGGCTGCCAAGTCACCATCGTAGAGCGCAACCAAATTGCCGCGCAAACTTCGGGTGAATCTAGCTGGGCGGGCGCGGGCATTTTGTTCCCGCTATTGCCGTGGATGTACAAAGACGAAGTGAACGCATTGGCGCTGCGTGGCGCCAGTTTATACCCACAACTGTGCGATGAGCTAAAACGCGAAACAGGCATAGACCCAGAATATACACAAAGCGGCATGCTGCTAGAGCCTCCATTTGAAGCGGCTACTGCAATAAGTTGGTGCGCAAAAAACCAAATTCCAACCCAGCAAATTGGCGAAAATTTACTGCTGCCAACTGTTGCGCAAGTGCGGCCGCCACATTTATTGCAAGCGCTTAAACAGCGGCTAATTCAGCAAAATGTGACGCTGCTAGAAAATACGCAATTAGAACCGCTTAAACACGATTGTACGCACGAGGGCATAATAGATGGCTGGCAAGCCAGTATCCATGCGGGTTCTGGAGCATCTAAAATAATGACGCTGCAGGCAGATGCATTTGTCGTGACTTCAGGCGCGTGGAGTTTTGAGCTGCTAAAAGACACAGCGGTAGGATTAAACATAAAACCGATGCGCGGGCAGATTTTACTGTTTGATACTTCACAACTAAACGCATCACAAATGCCAAAAAATAGTTTGAAGCATATTATTTATAAAGATGGCTTTTATTTAGTGCCGCGCCGCGATGGTTTGCTGCTGGCTGGCAGCACTTTGGAAGACGTGGGGTTTAACACAGAAACCACAGAAACCATGCGCCAAGAATTATTAGAAAAAGCACAGCAAATATTACCGAGCCTAAAATATGCCTCTGTAATCAAGCACTGGAGCGGCCTGCGGCCTGGCACTCCCGATAACTTACCTACAATCGCACAGCACCCAAGCATTAAAAACTTGTATTTAAATACGGGTCATTTTAGGTACGGCTTAACCATGGCACCTGCAAGTGCCGCGCGAATTGCAGAGTTAATTACTTAGTCGTCATTCCCGTCCCTCTAGGGTCGCTGCGAAGCAGCGGGTACTTAGAGAGGATGCGGGAATCCATTTTAGCCCCTCGCCCGTGGGCGGGAGAGGGGTTGGGGAGAGGGGCAATCGTGCAGTTTGAAATAAGTCGGGGGTAGCCCGACGCCTAATTACTTTCTTTTGTTTGTGCAAAAGAAAGTAATCAAAGAAAATCACACCCCGCTGCCGCTTCATCCTTCGGTCTTAGCGCAAATCTGGTACGGCTGCGGAACTCGCGCTTTCAGCACTCAAACAGTCCTCGCCGTTTCACCCAGCTTATGCTCAAGCCAAAGGCGCGGCAAGGGGTTATAAGTTGGCGGTGAGTTGGACTAGCCCCTACTAACTTCTACTTAACTTTTTTATTTCTCGTGGCTATCAAGTAAAGTCCTGCAGCCATCAGAATTGGCCCAACCACACCAAACATAAAATTTACAGCTGCCATAGCAAGATCATTTCCAGCTGCAAAACTAAGGGCTAGATTGGTGCTAAGACCCAGAAATGCTCCAACAAACAAGTATATAGCGCCTTTGATACCACGTTCAGTCCAAGGTTGTTGCATTTTTGCTCCTAATTTTTTATTTGGATAGTTAAGTGATGTAACAATATATATCATTTATTTTGTAAATTGCTAATACGTTCTGCCTCGCGACTAAGCAAATACCACCATTCTGTGCCATCGCTGTGATATTCGCGCACTGCACCTGCGCGCACTAAAATTTTGCGTAATTCGTCTTCTTCAAAACCGCCAAGATGTTTGACTAACACGTCAAAACTACGGTCGGTGTAGCTTTTGTGGCTTAAAAAATGGCGCGCAGTGGTTTCGGCCATAAATTCGGTTTTGTACTCTTCACGCAAAGCACCAAGCTGGTGTTTAAATTGTTGGCGATTGACCGCAAACGTGACCAAACCGCCAATCAGCGTGCCTAGCAGGGTAAAGATTGGTGTGATAAAAGTCGATTCCATGCTGTTGTCCTCCAGTTATTAACCGCTACTTGGCAAGCATTCTACTTAGCCACCCAGTCACCCGATTTGCCACCATGTTTTTCAAGCAGTTTTATATCACTTATCACCATGCCACGATCTACCGCTTTGCACATATCATAAATCGTTAGCAAGCCTATACTAACTGCGGTCAGCGCTTCCATCTCCACTCCTGTTTGGCCTGTGGTTTCAGCCAAAACAATGCAGTTTATGCTTGTAGTCGCATCGTCAATCTCAAACGTTACAGAAACCTTAGTGAGTGCAATTGGGTGACAAAGTGGAATTAAATCAGATGTGCGTTTGCTAGCTTGTATTGCCGCAATGCGCGCCACGCCTAGCACATCGCCTTTTTTGGCATCGCCTTGTAAAATGAGTTTTAGCGTAGCAGGCAACATGCTAATAATGCCGCTGGCAACCGCATTCCGCTTGGTTGCTGGCTTATCGCCCACATCTACCATGTGGGCTTGGCCGCTGGCATCAAAATGCGTTAATGGATTCATCTGTTACTTTCTATTCACAATTTGGCATGAACTTAGCCTATAAACACATTATCATATCAATAATGAAATTAAAGTTAATATTTATTGCGGCTTTTTTAGCGGCTAATGTTGCGCTGGCAGAGCCTAGTAAAACGGCAATCTCTGGCAAGCCACTCAATACTAATTTACCCAGCCCAACCAATTTAGATACCAGCTTGCCCGATTTAGGCGATGTGTCTGAAAGCGTATTATCGCTAAAAGATGAGCAACGAATTGCCGAGCAAATTTTGCGCGAAGTGGCGGTGAGCGACGAGGTTTTGCAAGACGCAGAAGTGACCGATTATTTGCAGGCGCTGGGTAACCGTTTGGCTGCTGCTAGCCCAGATAAACAGCAAAAATTTAATTTTTTTGTGGTGCGCGATAACTCAATTAACGCCTTTGCCATGCCGGGCGGCGTAATTGGTGTGCACACAGGTTTAATATTGGCATCAAATAGTGAGAGTGAGCTGGCCAGCGTGCTGGGGCACGAGGTTGGCCATGTAACGCAGCGCCACTTAGCGCGTATGTTGGCGCAACAAAAATACGATACTTTTAAAAATATTGCGGGCATTGCGCTGGCGTTATTAGTTGCGCGCGCTAATCCAGATTTAGCCAGCGGCGCATTGACTGCATCATCTGCCGCCACTGTGCAGCGCCAGCTAGATTACACGCGCGAGTACGAACGCGAAGCTGACCGTGTGGGTTTGAGTATTTTAGATAATGCAGGTTTTGATACGCGCGCCATGCCAGCATTTTTTACTACGCTGCAACGCGGCACACGCTTTATTGAGGGCAGCGCACCTAGTTTTTTGCGCACCCATCCATTAACTGCCGAGCGCATTGCCGATGTGGCAAATCGGGTAGAAAGTATGCCGTATAGGCAAGTTACCGATAGCCTAGAATTTAATCTCGTTAAAGCCAAATTGCGTGCGGGTGATGGCTTGGCGCAAGCTGCGATAGACCAATTTACTGACAATATTTTAGAAAGACGATTTACCAGTGAGGTGGCCGAGCATTATGGATTAGCACTAGCCATGCTGCGTAAAAACGATTTAACAGGTGCCAACAATCAACTAAAATTGCTACGTGCAAAGGCGCCCAAACACGCCTTTATTGAGAACTTAGCAGCGCGTATTGAGGTTGCCAAAAATAACCCGCAAGCCGCAGCCAGCCAATACGCAAAAGCTTTGAATATGTTTCCAAATCATCGCTCTTTAATTTATGGTTATAGTGAGCATTTTTTGGCAATCAACCAGCCCGATAAAGCTATTAAACTGGTGCAAGAAAAGCAAGCGCTTTACCCAAACGATGCTTATTTTTATGATATTTTGGCCAAGGCTTATGCTGCAAAAAATAGCAATTTATTGCGTTTTCAGGCACAGGGCGAGGCTTATTATCGGCAATATAATTTGAAACGTGCCATTGAACAAATGGAATTTGCGGCAAAAGCCAAAGATGGTAATTTTTATCAACATTCTATTGTTGAGGCACGTTTAAAAGAATTTAAGCGAATGCAAGAGATAGAAAAGCTGGCCGACGAAAGGCTGAGTTAATGCGACCTGATAATTTAAAACCTAATAATTTTAAAAGAAGAGCCTTTTTAGGCCAACTAATAGTCGCCGCTGCAACCGCGCTGCTATTGCCTCTCAGGGCAGTGGCGGCTGCATGGAATAAAGCCGCTTTTGATGCAGAAAAGTTAGCAGAGGCTCAAAACAATAGTGGTAACGTTGGTGAAATACCAAGTACAAATATTCAGATCAGCGCACCAAACCGCGCTGAAAATGGCGCGATTGTGCAGGTGGAAATTGAGGCAAACATTGCCAATGTAGAAGCGATTGCAATTTTTGTAGAGAAAAATCCAACGCCATTAATTGCCAATTTTATGTTGGGCCAATATAAAGAAAACAATATGGGCGCGCAAGCCAAATTAACCACACGCATTAAAATGGCCGAAACTTCAGATATTAAAGTGATTGTAAAAGCTGATGGCAAATATTTTAGCGCCGTTAAAAATGTGCAAGTAATGGAAAACGGCTGTGGCGGTGGCGGTAGTGGTAAAGAAAAATTTGAAACCAGCATGAAATTGCGCGCCAAACAAAAAGTCGATGTAATTAGTAAAAACTTGGTAACCGAAATTAAGGCGATTATCATTCACCCCATGCACACAGGGCGCGGCAAAGACGATTTTGATAATATTATCCCTGCGCATTTTATTCAGCTGATAGATATTGCACACAATGGCAAGCCCGCTTTGCAAATACAATGCGGCACAGGTATTGCGAAAAATCCATATCTAACGTGTTATTTAGATGGCGCAAAAATTGGCGACAAGATTATGCTGACGTGGCACGATAACTTGGGCAAAACGGGGTCGGGCGAGATAGAAGTAACGGCTTAACTTTTAAGTCTAAAGCAAGGGTTTAATCGGCGTTAGTTGGTAAACCAATACGCGTTTACGTTTGGCAGATGTGGCATATTGATCTGGTTTATCGGTGGCTGCGTTCCAGCTATTTTCTGGCCGCATGTCGGTTTCAATCGCTTCTTGCACCTGGTTGGCAAGGGCGACATTTTCTACAATCACGCCAACTTCGGTATTTAAATTTTCCGATCTCGGGTCAAAATTAAAAGTGCCGATGTACACCGTTTTACCATCTACTACCATGGTTTTGGCATGTATTGCAAAAATGGGTGCAAATGTCGGCGGCTTGTCGTTAAGCGCAGCATTTTGTTTTAACAAGGCATATTTAATGTGCGGGTCTGGCTTGTATTCAAAAATCTCAATGCCCATTTTCAGCAATCTATCGCGCTGATTTCGATAACCGCTAAATGCTTGCACATTGTCGGTGGCCGCCATTGAGTTGGTGTTAATGCGCACCGTAACGCCGCGCTTAATAGCCGCCTTAAATAAGCTAATGGCACTGCTAGACATGACTAAATAAGGCGATTGAATGACAATTTGTTGTTGTGCTTTCGCCACTAAATCAGCTAACTTTTCAGTGGTTTTGCCACCGCCACCTAGCAAAATTTTGTTGCTATTCTTGCCAGGCGTGTCACTAATAAATGTAATATTTGTCCATATTAACTGCTCTGTAAGTCGCATAAATGCTTGTGGTGTGTTTTGTATCGCAGCGCGCGTTTCTGCGAAAAAATTAGCAGGGTTTTGTGCATAGGCATGCAAATCTGCATAAATTTTTTGTATTTCAGTATCTTTCACATTGACGTTTTTTTGAATTATGCCCAAACCATCGTACAGCTCTTCCACTGGCGCACTTAATGGGCTTTGCCAAAATTTATTAAAGCTAGTTTGCATGGTGTTCGGTACATCGCCCAGCAGCATGGCATCGCGATCGCGAAAGTTATAGGTGTGGTTTAAGTCAAAATATTCGGCCGCCATATTGCGCCCGCCGGTAATCGCCAGCTTGCCATCTACAATAAAAGTTTTGTCGTGCATACGTTGGTTTACACCGCGAAAATTTACCGCAATATTCAGCAAGCGTTTGTGAAACGGCGTACCGACTTTGTGTTGCGGATTGTAAATTTTAATCTCAATATTGGGGTGTTTAGCCAGTGCCAGCAGCGATTTATCGGGCGCATCCACCAGCAAATCATCCACAATCACGCGTACTTTCACACCTCTGTCAGCCGCGCGCAGTAAGGCTTCTGAGGCCAATATGCCAATATTATCGGTGCTCCAAATAAAGTATTGTACTTCTATGCTTTTTTCGGCGTGGTCGGCCAGCCAAGCGCGTGCTAGCAGCGCTTCTTCACCTTTATCCAGTACATAAACGCCACTTGTATTTGGGTGCGCAGCAATTTGTTGGTCGATAAATGCCAGCGATTCATCGGCAAATAAATTTGCACAAAATAGCGACAGCATAAAAGTGATGAATAATTTGACCATATTAGCTGTTGATTATACTTAAACTCACCGCTTCGGCCACACGAATGCCGTCAACACCCGCCGATAAAATACCACCCGCGTAACCTGCGCCTTCACCGCATGGGTACAAGCCTTTGGTGTTAATACTTTCAAGTGTTTCGTCATCGCGTTTAATGCGAATTGGGCTGGAGGTGCGCGTTTCAACGCCCGTTAAAATGCCATCGGCTAAATCGTAACCTTTTACTTGCTTGGCAAATTCAGGAATCGCCTCACGAATGGCCGCAATAGCAAACTCTGGTAAGGCAGTTTCTAAGTTTGTTAAATGCACGCCAGGTGTGTAGCTAGGCTGCACTTCGCCAAATTTTGTTGAAGGGATATTTGCTAGAAAATCTCCAATCAATTGCCCAGGAGCCGCGTAGGTATTGCCTCCCAGGGCATATGCTTTTGCTTCTAATTCTCGCTGCAAATGCATACCAGCAAGTGGGTGCGCTGGAAAATCCACCTCTGGCGTAATGCCCACTACAATGCCTGCATTGGCGTTGCGCTCGTTACGCGAATATTGGCTCATGCCATTGGTTACCACGCAACCCGCCTCAGAGGCTGATGCCACTACCGTGCCGCCTGGGCACATGCAAAAACTATATACGCTGCGGCCATTGCTGGCGTGATGTACCAATTTATATTCGGCGGAGCCTAATTTGCTTAATAAATCTTGGCTATAACTGCTGCCATAACGTGCTTTGTCGATAAGTGATTGTGGGTGCTCGATGCGAAAACCGATTGAAAATGGTTTTGCTTCAATGTAAATATTTTTACGGTGAATCATCTCAAAAGTATCGCGCGCACTGTGGCCAACGGCTAATACCAAATGATTGGTTTCAATGCGCTCGCCGCTTTTTAAAATAACCGCCTGCACTTGCTTCAGCCCTTTAGAATCAATCCCAATTTCAATATCATCCACGCGGCACTCGAATCGAATCTCACCACCGAGGCTTTCAATGCTTTTACGCATGGTTTCCACCATACCCACTAATCTAAAAGTACCAATATGCGGGTGGCTCACATATAAAATCTCGGGCGGTGCACCTGCGGCGACAAATTCTTGCAACACTTTGCGGCCGTAATGTTTAGGGTCTTTAATTTGGCTCCATAATTTTCCATCAGAAAATGTGCCTGCGCCGCCTTCACCAAACTGCACGTTAGATTCGGGGTTTAACACGCTTTTGCGCCACAAATTAAAAGTATCTTTAGTGCGCTCACGCACCGCTTTGCCGCGCTCTAATACAATTGGTTTAAAGCCCGCTTGCGCTAAAATAAGTGCCGCAAAAATGCCCGCAGGGCCAAAACCCACAACGATAGGGCGCGACTGAAGTTTTGCCCCCTCGCCCTTTAAGGGAGAGGGCTGGGGAGAGGGTAAACTAGGGATATTATTGTGCGTAACAAACTTATATTCTGTATCTGGCGTTGGCTTTACATGCGGGTCTTTTGCTAGCTTAGCCAGTAATTTTGCCTCACCATTCACCAGCACATCTAGCGAATACACAAACAAGATAGCATGCGATTTTCGCGCATCTACACCGCGCTTAAAAATAGAAAAGCTAATAATATCTGCCGCGTTAATGGCCAGTTTTTTAACCAGCGCTGCACGAATTTCAGCATCGGTATGACCTGTTTCGGCAGAGGTGATAAGCGGTAATTTGATTTCGGTAATTCTAAGCATTTTTGACCTTTAGGATAGTGGTTATCTATCAATGAAAGGATTTTACAGGAAAGTTTTGAATTTATACTACGATGGCAAGCTCGAAGTTTATAATATATAATGAAGTTAGATAATATGGCATATAACAGTAAAGCGATAGCGAACTATTTCTTAGACATTGCAAAAGAGTCTGAGAAATCACTTACGCCGATGAAATTGCAAAAGTTGATTTATTTTGCGCATGGATGGAGCTTGGCAATTTACGACCAAGCTCTAATATCTGAAACAGTAGAAGCTTGGCGTTATGGCCCCGTAGTTCAAAGTATTTACCATGAGTTTAAAGAGTATGGAAGCGGTGTAATTACAAAGCTTGCTACGGAGTTTGAGTTGTTAGATGGGGATGGGCTGGAGTTTGGATTTTCTACTCCCCATATTAATGATGATGATGAAAAGACAAAAGCGCTACTTAACAAGGTTTGGGATATTTATGGAAAATACTCTGGGGTAGCACTGTCTAACTTAACACACATACAGGATACCCCGTGGGCTAAAGTATGGAATCCAAACACACCAAAAGGTACTGACATACCAGAGATTCAAATTAAAGAATATTTTCAGAGTATTGCGGCTAAAAATAATTAATGGTCACTAAAAATAATAAATTAGGTTTAGATAGTATTTCAGCCCCAGAAAATATATCAGAGATACCAGATTCACAGACGGAATTAGAATCCAAAACACTGGAATCAGAAGAGTTAAAAGCTAGAATTGCAAAATTAAATCAAGATATTAAATTAAGAAAAAAATATTCTGGTAAATTATATTGGCTAATTTCAATTTGGTTGATAGCAATCTTTGCCCTTTTGTTGTTACAAGGATTTCTAGGTAGAACAGATGTTTTTATGTTATCTGACAAAGTTCTAATAACCATAATTGGCGGGACAACAATTAATGTACTTGGTTTATTCGCGATAGTAGCAAATTACATTTTTCCTAAAGAGAATGTAACTTCACGAGTGACTAAGAAAAAATAACATTAAATTCCTAAATCTAACTGCAGCAATTTTTTCAACATCGGCACAGTCACTGGTTTTTTTTCAATTAGCGACCATTCATCTAACGCATCTAAAATTGCCATTAAGTTTGGTAAATCACGGCGTAAATAGCGCAAACAATAATCGGTAACTTCATCTGGCAGTTTCATGCCGCGCTCCAACGCATGTTGTTTAAGTGCCTGCGCTTTTTCTAAATCAGTAAGCGGGTGTAATTGATAAACCAAACCCCAAGCCAATCGCGTGGCCAAATCATCGCGCAGCCCCATTTGTGTAGGCGCATGCAAACCAGCTGTTACCATTATTTTGCCGGCCTCTCTTTGCTGATTATAAGTATTAAATAAGGCAATTTGTGCATCGTTATCGAGTAAATTCACATCGTCTGCAACCCGCATGCCTATTGACTTGCAGGCCGATAGTAAATGGCTTTTACCAGAGCCTTTTTCGCCCCAAAGGTAGATAAATGGTGCGTTGTTAGTTTGTGCTGCAAGTAAACTGGCGATTGCCTCAGCATTGCGACCCAGCACAAAGTTTTGCAACGTGGGCGATGCGGCAGGTTTAATATCGAGTAATAGTTGTTTCATGTAGAAAATAAGCCAACCAACTACTTACGGTAAGCATCGCTATCTAGGTAATTGTCTTTGGTATGTTGCAGCGCAACTGCAATAGTGGCTGCAACGGGCAGCGCAAGCAGCACGCCAGCAAAGCCAAATAACTGCCCGCCTGCAAGCAATGCAAAAATCACTACCACAGGGTGCAAGCCAATGCGCTCGCCCACCAGCTTGGGTGTTATGTAGTTACTTTCTATTAATTGGCCCAGCCCAAACACCACCAATACTGGAATCACTTCCCCAAAGCTAGAAAACTGAAGCGCGCCTACAAGCAGCCCCAAACCCATGCCCAGCGCGGGCCCTAGATAAGGTACAAAATTGAGTAGGCCTGCAATAATGCCAATTGGCAGCGCGTTATCAAGCCCTGCCAGCCACAAACCTGTGGAATAAAATACGCTCATCAATAACATCACCGTTAGTTGGCCGCGTAAAAATTCCGCTAGCATTTGGTCAATTTCTCGTGCAATTTCGGTACTTTTTGCAATTAAATCACGTGGAATCAGTTTGCTAATGCCTGCGATTAAAGTATCCCAATCGCGCAACAAATAAAACAGCACCACCGGCAGTAATAAAATATTAGCCAGCACGCCAATCAGTGCCAAACCATTAGTACCAGCAGTTTGTAAAACTTCGCCCAGTAAATTGCCTGCAGTTTTCCAGTTTTTGCTGATAATTTCTTGAATATGTGCGCTATCAATATTCAAACTAATGCCAAATTTAGTTTGTAGCCACGGCTCTACAGTAGCACGCAGATGGTCTATCATTTTAGGCAAGCGTTCTACAATTAGTAATGATTGCTTTTGTAGCAATGGGAATATAACTAAAATTAGTAAAACAATTGCCGCCAAAATTGCCAACATCACTAGCACAGTAGAAATGGTGCGGCCAAATTGATAGTTTTTGTAGCCTAAAACACTCAGTTTATCCACCAGTGGGTCGCAAATATAAGCCAAAATGGCCGCCACTAAAAATGGCGCCAGCACAGGCAATAATTGGTACAGTAAAAATAAAAAAACCACGCAAAGTATTAACCAGCGATTGTTGGCAATAAAGCTGGCTAAGCTAGTATTTTTTGCATTGTTGGTGTTTTTTGGTTGATTGGCCATAGTGAGTTAAAATAACGTTTTGGTGAAAGTATATATTTGCATGAATTATACTGAATTTACAGCAATAAATTGAAATGAGAGTTGGCTTGAGCACAAATACAAATAAACACACAGACAATAAAACCTCTATTAGCTACAAAGATGCAGGCGTTGATATTGAGGCAGGCGATGCGCTAATAGACCAAATTAAACCATTTGCCAAGCGCACCATGCGACCAGAAGTGCTGGCAGGTATTGGTGGTTTTGGTTCACTATTTGAAATGCCAAAAAAGTTTAAAAACCCAGTGTTGGTATCTGGTACCGATGGCGTCGGCACAAAATTAAAATTGGCTTTTGAATTAAACAAACACGATACCGTTGGTATTGATTTAGTCGCCATGAGCGTCAACGATATTTTAGTACAAGGCGCTGAGCCGCTATTCTTCTTGGATTATTTTGCTTGTGGAAAATTAGAAGTTGGCACGGCAGCGCAAGTGATTAAAGGCATTGCAGAAGGTTGTGAGCAATCAGGCTGTGCCTTAGTAGGCGGCGAAACGGCTGAGATGCCAGGCATGTACCCAGCTGGCGAGTATGATTTGGCAGGCTTTGCAGTAGGTTGTGTGGATAAAGAAAAAATTATCAACGGCTTAAGCATAGTGGCTGGCGATGTAGTGCTGGGCTTAGCTTCTAGCGGCGCGCATAGCAACGGTTATTCGTTAATTCGCAAATTAATTGCCAATTCTGGCATTGATTTTGAAAGTGACTTTCACGGTAAGAAATTCAAAGACGTGGTGATGGCGCCAACTAAAATTTATGTGAAATCGCTGCTTAAATTAATTGATACGCTGCCCGTAAAAGGTATGGCGCATATCACTGGCGGCGGCATTACCGAGAACATTCCACGTGTATTACCAGCAGGCTTAACGGCAGAAATTAATGGCAAAAGTTGGCAATTGCCGCCGTTATTTCAATGGCTACAAGCGCAAGGCAATATTACCCATTCTGAAATGTACAAAACCTTTAACTGCGGCATTGGCATGGCAGTCATTATTGATAAATCGTATGTAGCGCAAGCCAAGCAGTTGTTAATGGCTGCAGGTGAAACCGTGCACGAAATAGGCGTAATTCGCGCACAAAATGCAGGTGAAGCGCCTACCATTGTGGTTTAACGTTTTACAACTAAACGTGTAACAATAACGCTTGCGCTGCGTTAATGGTGTAAGCAAATCATTGGAAAAAACACATGTTAAAACTCAGCCAAAAAATAGTCATTTTTAGTTTAAGCCTGCTGACTACTGTAGCGCATGCAATACCAAAAAATATTCAATTAGAATACGATCTTGCACGTAATGGCAAACAGTTTGCCAAAGTAAAAGAGAGCTTTAGCCAAAATGGCAAGCAATACCGCATAAAATCGGTGACCAAGGGTTTGGGCATTTATGCGCTGATGGGCGAGCGCGTGGTCACTAGCACTGGTGCGGTCTCTAAGGCAGGTTTGGTACCAAGCCGTTTTGAGCTGCGCCAAGGTAAAAGTGCCAAAAAAACCTTAATTGCAGATTTTAACTGGGCAAAAAATACACTTAAAATGCAAGTAAAAGGTGAAACAGAAACTGCAAAATTAGAAGCTGGCACGCAAGATTTAGCCAGTTATGTTTATCAGTTTATGTTTAACAAGCTTGTTAATGACGAAGTAAAAGTAACGCTGACGACTGGAAAAAAACTCAATCATTATCAATACAAAGTGCTAGCGCGCGGTGAAAAGTTAGATGCAGCTAACGCCAGCTTTAAAACGCTGCATATTTCGAATCAAGCGGCGGCAGGCGAAGACAAAAAACAGCTTTGGTTAGCCGAAGACCAATATTATTTGCCTGTGCGTTACATGCTGACTGATGAAGATGGCGATAGTTTTGAACAAACACTCACCAAAATTAATGTGGAATAAATTAGCCCAATTGCTGCAAGACCCAAGCTATAAAAGACTAGGGCTGGCATTATTGGTTTCTGTCATATTGCATAGCATGCTATTTGGCAGTTTAAGTTTTGCGCTACCAAGCTTAAAAAAAGAAATGCATGTGATTGAGGCGCGTATTCAAATGCCAAAAGCAGTGCCTAAACCAGTAGAGGCGGCTGTTCAAGAGCCTGAGCCTGTAGTTGTAAAAGCAGAGTCAGCCGTTGAACCAAAAATTGAAGAAGTGACTGAACCAGAATCTGTAGCAGAACCGACACCAGAACCAGTGGCAGAAACCACGCCAAATCTAGAAGTTAGAGCAGAGCCGCTTGCGTCTGTTGCTGAACTAAAAGCAGAACCAATGGCAGAAAGAAATCGTTTTCCAATTGCTATCGATGACCAAGCGCAGCCAGCAGACATTGGCTTGGTGATTAACGAAAATGCCTACCAATATGTAGAAACCGATTTTGAAGTGCGGACTGAAGTTGATGGTAGCGCGCAAGGCACTGCAAAAATTGTCTATAACCTTGGTGCTAATCAACAATATCAACTCAATTGGTTGACTAAACCCAAAGGGGTGGCGGCCATATTTATTGGTGAGTTATTGCAGACTAGCGAGGGCGCGCTGACTAAAACTGGCTTGCAGCCATCTGCATATTTGTATCAGTTTGATAATAAAGTTGATAAAACACGCACGGCTAATTTTGATTGGCAGACAAAAAAAGTCATTTTGCAAACAACTCGAGGCACAAAAACTGCCGATTTGCCCGATGGTGCGCAAGATTTGCTCAGCTTTATGTATCAATTTATGCATGTAGCGCCACTGCAAACCATGCAAATTGCCATTACCAACGGAAAAAAAATGGACCTATATGATTACAAGTTTGAAGGTGAAGAGCAAGTCAATTCGCCATTAGGCGAGCTTAAAACCATCCATATTGTGCACAACACAAACGGCGAGGAAGATAAAACCGAATTATGGCTTGCAACAGATTATCAATATCTACCAGTAAAAATTCGTAAAACAGAGGCCGATGGCAAGGTTTACGAGTTGGTGGCAACCCATATTAATACCAGCCGCCCTGCAGTACCTAACTGATTTAAAAACAAATATTTATTTAAAGTAGAAAAAACAATGACCCCAAACCTTTTACGCCAAGCGGCGATGTTGCTGACCAATCTGCTGGATTTTAACAGCCCAGCAGATGCCAAATTAGGCGAGTTTTTTCGCAACAATCGCGAGCTTGGCACCAAAGATCGCGCCTTTGTGGCCGAAAGCGTTTACGGCGTATTGCGCCGTTTGCGTTATTTAAGTGCGGTGACCGCCAATGCCGAAGGTGACCCAGACGATGCGCGTAAGCTAATATTGGCGTGGTTGTTGCGAGTTGAAGGTAAAAGCATACGCGAGCTAGAGCCGATTTTAAACGAGCAGCAAACCGAATGGGCGCAAGCCATTAAAGCAAAAAGTACTGAAGATTTACCATTGGCAGTGCAGGCTGATGTGCGTGATTGGCTGTGGACCAAGCTGGTGGCGCAATATGGCGAGGCAGAAGCATTGACGATTTGCCGCAGCATGTTTGCGCAAGCGGCACTTGATTTGCGCGTGAACACCATAAAAGGCACGCGCGAAGATGTACTAGCACGCATGCTGGCTGAGAATACGGTGAAAGATAATGTGATTGAAATGATGCCACATTCACCCACAGGTATTCGTATGGGCGCTAAGCTTAACATTAGCAAACATGTGCTGTTTGAGGCAGGCAAGATAGAAGTGCAAGACGAAGGCAGCCAATTATTAGCCTATTTAGTTGCACCAAAGAGGGGCCAAATGGTGGCCGATTTTTGTGCAGGTGCGGGTGGCAAAACGCTGGCCATTGGCGCCTTAATGAAAAATACAGGCCGTTTATACGCGTTTGATATTTCAGAAAAACGTTTAATGAATTTGGGCAAACGCCTAAAACGCAGTGGGCTGTCAAATTTGCATGCACAAGTCATTTCCTCTGAAGCCGACCCAAAACTAAAGCGCTTAAACGGTAAGTTTGATCGAGTATTAGTCGATGCGCCGTGTAGTGGTTTTGGCACATTACGCCGCAACCCAGACCTTAAATGGCGCTTTGAGGCAGCCGATATTGTAGAGCTAAACGCAAAGCAAACCACAATTTTAGCGCGTGCAGCAAAGCTCACCAAGCCAGGTGGGCGATTAATTTATGCCACTTGTAGTTTATTGAACGATGAAAATGAAGCGATTGCTGAAGCATTTTTAGCGGCGAATGCTGATTTTGTATTAGTGCCTGCTAATGAAGTGCTGGCACAACAGCAAATTAAAGTGGATACCGGAAAATACTTAAAACTATTGCCACATTTACATGGCACCGATGGCTTTTTTGCAGCGGTGTTTGAGCGCGCAGACTTATCTAAAACTGTGCCTAAAACTAAGCTTGAAAGCACACTAATTACCACCGAGGCCAAAACGACTGAGCCAGAAGCCAATATCTATGCGGCTGCTGGCGCATCGAAAATAAAGGCAGTAAGAAAGACGGTTAAAGTTAAAGCAGAAAAAGTGTCTGCTGTTACAGAAAAGCTTGTGAAATCTAAGATAGTAAAACCTAAGATAGTAAAACCAAAGGTAGTAAAAGCATAGCCGGGGAAAGTTAAAGCAGAAAAAGATTAAATCTACTAATGCCGTCATAACTGGGTAGGCGGAAATCTATTTTTGCCTGTCATTGCGGGCTTGACCCGCAATCTCTACATGGTTCAAGATGCTGAATCAAGTTCAGCAGTACAAAATAAGGAGTTACCATGAAACTACCCAGCCTCAACATTCAAATTTTACTCGGTGCAGTTATTGGCATTGTTGTTGGCTTATATTTCCATTCGCTAGGCATGGATTCAGGCTTAGCCAAAGGTGGATTATATGCGTCTAACCTTATTGGCACGCTGTTTATTGATTTACTCAAAATGATTTTAATACCACTGGTATTTTGTAGCATTGCGGTAGGCATTGCTAATCTGCGTCAGCACCAGCAGATGCATCGCGTGTGGAAAACCACGCTCATCTTTTTTATGTTTACC
>JANOYU010000143.1:0-1638 GCA_031429035.1 Methylophilaceae bacterium | reverse complement strand
AGTTTGGCGTTTGATACCTTATATGCAGAAGGCCAGCGTCGTTATGTCGAGTCGCTGTCAGCCTACGCAAGGCAGTTTTTAGCGCGCATGGATAAACCCGATGTCGATTTGATTGAAGGCCTATCGCCTGCTATATCGATTGAGCAAAAAGCCACCTCGCACAACCCGCGTAGCACGGTTGGCACGGTGACCGAAATTCATGATTATTTGCGCCTGTTGTATGCGCGTGCGGGCGACCCAGAGTGCCCTGAACATAATATTAAGCTAGAAGCACAGACTGTTAGCCAAATGGTAGATGCCGTGCTTAAGCTGCCAGAAGATACGAAAATAATGATACTAGCGCCAGTGGTTTCTGGTCGCAAAGGTGAGCAGTTAGATTTGTTTGAAAACTTAAAAGCGCAAGGTTTTGTGCGCTTGCGTGTGGATGGCAAAATTTATGAAATGGACGAGTTGCCAAATTTGGCCAAAACCACCAAGCACAATGTTGATGTGGTGGTAGATAGAATAAAAGTAAACCTTGAGTTGAAACAACGCATTGCAGAGAGCCTAGAAACTGCGCTGCGTTTGGCCGATGGTAAAGCGGTGGCGTTGGAGATGGATAGCAATAAAGAACATTTGTTCTCGGCCAAGTTTTCTTGCCCAGTGTGTGATTACTCACTAGCAGAGCTAGAGCCGCGCTTATTCAGCTTTAATAACCCAATGGGTGCCTGCCCAAAGTGCGATGGTTTAGGCAATATTAGCTTTTTTGATGCCAAACGTGTGGTGGCTTTTCCTACTTTATCGTTAGCCAGTGGCGCCATTAAAGGTTGGGATAAACGCAACCAATTTTACTTTCAAATGTTGGCCAGTTTGGCTGCGCACTATAACTTTGACTTAGAAATGGCGTTTGAAGAGTTGCCATTACATATTCAAGATGTACTGTTAAACGGCAGCGGCCGCGAAGTCATTACCTTTAAATATTTAAACGAGCGCGGTACATTTTTTGGCAAAACTCACACGTTTGAAGGTATTTTAAACAATCTGCAACGCCGTTATCGCGAGAGCGATTCATCTGCCGTGCGCGAAGAATTGGCTAAATACCTGAATAACCAAGCCTGCCCAGAATGCGCTGGTACGCGATTGAGAGTTGAAGCGCGCCACGTAAAAGTCGGCGGACAGAACATCCATCAAGTGTGCCAAGTGCCACTTAAGCAAGCACTCACTTTCTTCGAGAAGCTTGAATTACATGGTGCAAAGCTAGCCATTGCTGATAAAATCGTCACCGAAATTCAGAACAGGCTGAAATTTTTAACCAACGTCGGGCTGGAATATTTATCTCTGTCTCGCTCGGCAGAAACGCTGTCTGGCGGCGAGGCGCAACGCCTTAGACTAGCTTCGCAAATTGGCAGCGGCCTCACAGGCGTCATGTATGTGCTGGATGAGCCGAGCATTGGCTTGCATCAACGCGATAACGACCGGCTGCTAGAAACGTTAAAGCGTTTGCGCGATATTGGCAATACGGTAATTGTGGTGGAACATGATCACGATGCGATTTTAGAGGCCGATTATGTGGTGGATATTGGCCCAGGTGCGGGCGAACATGGCGGCCAAATTGTGGCAGAAGGTACGCCACAACAAATTAAAGATAATCCAAAATCA
>JANOYU010000142.1:0-5819 GCA_031429035.1 Methylophilaceae bacterium | reverse complement strand
CCAACTTTGCCAAGCTTGGTCAAGAAATTGATGATGTGATTTCATCTGGCACCGATTTAGTACACTTTGACGTGATGGATAACCATTTTGTGCCCAACCTGACCATTGGCCCATTAGTGTGCGAATCGATACGCGAAATTGCAGCTAAAGTGGGCGGCATTATCGACGTGCATTTGATGGTGGAGCCAGTGGATAGAATCATTCCTGACTTTGCCAAAGCGGGCGCGAACATTATTACTTTTCACCCAGAGGCTTCAAAACATATCGACAGGTCCTTAAGCATGGTGCGCGATTTGGGCTGTAAATCTGGCTTGGTGTTTAACCCTGCCACGCCGCTACATTATTTAGATTATGTGATGGATAAAGTGGATATGATTTTGTTGATGTCGGTAAACCCAGGTTTTGGTGGGCAAAAATTCATTCCATCAACGTTGCAAAAATTAAAACAGGCACGTGCGCGTATTGATGCTTACACCAAAGAAACTGGCCGTGAAATTTGGCTAGAAGTTGATGGCGGCGTAAACGCAATGAACATTGCTGAAATCGCAAAAGCTGGTGCAGATACTTTTGTAGCGGGCAATGCGATATTTACCAAAGGTTTAGACTCAGACAAAAATCGCTATAATACGATTGTAAGTGAGCTGCGCGCTTCATTAGCAGCTGTATAAATAATAGAAAGTTCTCATATGTTCATTAATCTAAGTTGGCGATGGCAAAACGGTTGGCGTTAATTTTTATAACGTCCTATTTTGCTTCGCCCATTTAAATTTAATTAGAATATTGAGGATTTTTTATGTTGTCACCGCTTACCCAAACCGAATTTAGCGCACTCGCTAAACAAGGCTATAACCGCATTCCGCTGGTTTTAGAAACGTTTGCAGACCTCGACACACCGCTTTCACTTTACCTAAAACTCGCCAATGCACCGTTTTCATATTTGTTAGAAAGCGTGCAAGGTGGCGAGCGTTTCGGGCGTTACTCTATTATTGGCTTGCCCGCCAAAACGCGCATTGTTGCCAATGGTTTTACCGTGCAAGTTATTCAAGATAAACAAGTTTTAGAAACGCATGAAAACACCAATGCGCTTGATTTTGTTAAAGCATTTCAAGTGCGTTTTAAAACGCCGCCAGCCAACAACGCTGCACTGCCGCGCTTTACTGGCGGGCTGGCAGGCTATTTTGGCTATGAAACCATTCGCTATATTGAAAAGCGTCTAGCGCACACAAGCAAGCCAGACGCAATTAATACACCAGATGTACTGTTGATGGTTTCTGAAGAAATTGCAGTGGTGGATAATTTAAGCGGCAAGCTGTATTTTATTGTGTATGCCAACCCAAATGATGTAAATGCTTACGAAAACGCACAAGTGCGCTTGACCCAGCTAGTGAGCATGTTGCGCAATACGGTTGAGATTCCACAATCTGCGCCCGCAGCCAAAACGCAAGCCACATCAGAATTTGGTGAAGCTAATTTTAAAGCTGCCGTTAAAACTGCGCAAAACTATATTTTAGAAGGCGACATTATGCAGGTAGTGTTAAGTCAGCGCATGTCGCAGCCATTTTCTGCGCCGCCGTTGTCACTTTACCGCGCGCTTCGCAGCTTAAATCCATCGCCGTATATGTTTTATTACGATATGGGTGATCATCATGTAGTTGGCGCTTCGCCAGAGATTTTAGTGCGTTTAGACGACGGCGTGGTAACCTCGCGGCCGATTGCTGGCACGCGCCCACGCGGCAAAACACGCGAGCAAGATTTAGCGCTGGCCGATGAGCTTTTAGCCGACCCAAAAGAGCGCGCTGAACATGTGCAACTGATGGATTTAGGCCGAAATGATGTTGGCCGTGTGGCACAAATTGGCACGGTAAAAGTCACCGATAATATGCTGATAGAACGTTATAGCCACGTCATGCACATCGTCAGCAATGTCGAAGGAAAGCTAAAACCTGAGCTGGATGCGATTGATGTCTTAAAAGCGACATTCCCCGCAGGCACCGTTTCTGGCGCGCCGAAAGTACGCGCGATGGAAATTATTGACGAGTTAGAACCGAGCAAACGTGGCATTTATGCAGGCGCAGTGGGCTATTTGGGATTTGATGGCGATATGGATGTTGCCATTGCCATTAGAACAGGCGTGATTAAAAATAATATGCTCTACGTGCAAGCGGGGGCGGGCATTGTGGCTGATTCTATTGCGCAAAGTGAATGGGAAGAAACGCAAAATAAAGCCAAAGCGGTGCTACGTGCGGCGGAGCTGGTTCAGCTCGGGCTTGATAATCAAAGCCATGACAGTATTGGAGCAAAATAATGTTGTTGATGATTGATAATTACGACTCCTTCACCTATAACTTGGTGCAATATTTGGGTGAGCTGGGACAAGATGTACAGGTTTATAGAAATGACGAGATAGACCTAAATAAAATTGCTGCCTTAAAACCAGAAAAAATCGTCATTTCACCAGGCCCTTGCACGCCGAATGAGGCAGGTATTAGCTTGGCGCTAATTAAAGAATTTGCAGGCAAAATTCCGCTGTTAGG
Organism: Methylophilaceae bacterium; assembly: GCA_031429035.1. Taxonomy (GTDB): domain Bacteria; phylum Pseudomonadota; class Gammaproteobacteria; order Burkholderiales; family Methylophilaceae; genus Methylotenera_A. The sequence continues at coordinate 3,285 of JANOYU010000142.1, read as the reverse complement.
CGTTTGCTTGGGTCACCAAAGTATCGGCCAAGCGTTTGGCGGCAAAATTATTAAAGCCAAGACGCTAATGCACGGCAAAACATCGTTAATTCACCACAAAAATATCGGCGTATTTAAAAATCTGCCCAACCCCTACATCGCTACGCGTTATCACTCGCTGGTCATCGAGCGTGAGAGTATTCCTGATTGCTTAGAAATTACTGCTTGGACTGACGATGGTGAAATTATGGGCGTAAAGCATAAAAATTTAGCGGTAGAAGGCGTACAGTTTCACCCAGAATCGGTGCTAACTGAACATGGCCACGCGCTTTTAGATAATTTTCTGAAGACCTACTAAGTATCCCCTCTCCCTTGATGGGAGAGGGCTAGGGAGAGGGAAGTTAAATTGGTGAATAATGAACTATAAACAAGCACTTGAACACGTATTGACTGGTCAAGATTTAAGCCATACCGATATGCTCGCCGTTATGCAGCAAGTGATGGGTGGAGAACTAACGCCTGCGCAAATCGCAGGCTTGGTGATTGCTTTGCGAGTAAAGGGCGAAAGTGTGGATGAAATCACCGCTGCAGCTACCGTCATGCGCGCACTTTCCACCAAAGTGGAAATTGCTGATTCCGCACATTTAATCGACACTTGCGGCACCGGCGGCGATGGTATTCAAACTTTTAATGTTTCTACTTGCGCTGCGTTTGTTGCAGCAGCAGCGGGCGCAAAGGTCGCTAAGCATGGCGGGCGCTCGGTTTCTAGTACTTGTGGCAGCGCCGATGTGTTAGAAGCGCTAGGCGTAAACGTGAATTTAACGCCTGCGCAAGTGGCAAATTGTGTAAGCGATATCGATATAGGATTTATGTTTGCGCCCAATCACCACAGCGCCATGAAACACGCCGCACCTGTGCGCCGTGAGCTAGGTGTGCGCACTATTTTTAATTTGCTCGGCCCACTCACCAATCCCGCATCAGCCAAGCGCCAACTCATGGGCGTGTTCAGTAAAGACCTCACTTTAAAGTTGGCAAAAGTACTGCAAAACTTGGGCAGTGAACATGTACTAGTGGTGCATGGCGCCGATGGCATGGATGAAATTTCGTTTACTGGCGACACATATGTGGCAGAGTTAAAAGATGGCAAAGTGCGCCAATTTACGCTTAACCCTGCGCAATTTGGCTTAAAGCTACATGCCTTAAAAAGTATTAGGGTTGAAAACGCAGAACAATCAAAAACCATGATATTAGATGTACTAAATGGCAAATCTAATGCGGGCAGACAAAGCGCGGCGCGCGATATTGTGTTGTTAAATGCGGGTGCAGCCATTTATACAGCAGGCCTGCAAGCCAATATCCATGCGGGTATCACGCATGCCGCAAAAGTAATCGATAGTGGCGCAGCCTTAGAAAAATTACAACAACTAATTAAAATTTCAAGTTAACTTGATAAATTTTTTTTGAATAAAGTTTAAGCGCGCGAAGAATAAAGCAATATCGGTGACAAATAGAGTCGTAAAATCGCCCACCTGGTAGCGGTGGAGGGTAACCGCCCGACGCGCTTTTTAGTATGTTTTAAGTATTTTGTAGAATTTGAGTACAACTTATGTTGAGAAAAATAGCTTGTTTTAGTTTACTGTTGTTATTGTTTGCATGCAAACCTAACAACACCAATAACAGCCCGGTTGCTGTTGCAGATGCGGTTAAGCCAAACGTGCAAACCTTGCAAGAAATGGATGCAGGGGCAATTGTTGAAGCCTTTGGTGCGCAACGCAATTTGCCACTGGTGCAAGGCATTGGCTTGGTTAAAAAACTACTAAAAGACGATACCAAAGGCTCGCAACACCAAAAGTTTTTGCTACAAGTTAGTGACAATATCACCATATTAATCGCGCATAATATTGATTTGGCGCCACGCGTGGCAGATATAAAAGAAGGCGATACAGTTGAATACAAGGGCGAATATATTTATACGCCAAAAGGTGGCACCGTGCATTGGACGCACAAAGATCCGCGTGGCACACACCAAGGCGGCTGGTTAAAACATAACGGCAAGACTTATGAATAAAGCATACGAATAGAAAAATATGTCAGATATTTTAAATAAAATACTAGAAACCAAACGCCGAGAGCTAAACGATGCTCTGCAAGCCGCACCGCTATTGGCTGTCAGAGCATCAGCCGAAAGCATGCCAAAACCGCGTGATTTTATTGGCGCTATTCGTGCAAAAATCGCTGCGGGTAATGCGGCTGTCATCGCCGAAATTAAAAAAGCCAGCCCTTCAAAAGGAATAATTCGCGCAGATTTTAACCCGGCTGAAATCGCCAAAAGCTATGCGGCTGGCGGCGCAGCATGTTTGTCAGTACTCACTGACGTTGAGTATTTTCAAGGCAGTGCTGACTATTTAAAACAAGCGCGTGCGGCTTGCAGTTTGCCCGTGCTGCGCAAAGATTTTATGATAGATGCTTACCAAGTTTACGAAGCACGCGCTATGGGCGCCGATTGCATTTTGCTGATTGCGGCTGCGATTGATTTGGCCAAAATGCGCGAGCTGGAAACTGTAGCGCAAAATTTAGGCATGGCGGTGTTGGTAGAGGTACATAATGGCAAAGAGTTAGATTTAGCTTTGCAATTGAATACACCCTTACTTGGCATAAATAACCGCAACTTGCGCACCTTTGATGTCACGCTGCAAACCACGCTAGACTTGTTGCCACGCATAGGTTCAGACAAAATTATTGTTACCGAAAGTGGCATTTTTACGGTGGATGATGTGAAATTAATGCGCGACAATCATGTACATTCATTTTTGGTGGGTGAGGCGTTTATGCGTCAAGATGACCCAGGCACTGAATTGAAAAAAGTATTTGCTTAAAGGATTAATGATGACGAATCCAAAAGAAACTAAAAATATGTTCCTAGCAATCCGTCCGCGCCGCATGCGCAAAGATGAGTTCTCTCGCCGATTGATGCGCGAAAACGTGCTGACGACAAACGATTTAATTTATCCTGTTTTTGTATTAGAAGGTGAAAACCGCACCGAAGCCGTCAAATCGATGCCTGGAGTGCAGCGCCAAAGCATTGATGTGCTGCTTAAAACTGCTGGTGAATGTGTTAAATTAGGTATTCCAGCATTGGCGCTTTTCCCTGTGGTCGATCAACAATTTAAAAGCCTTGATGCCCTAGAAGCCTTTAACGATAAGGGTCTTGTGCCGCGCACGATTAAAGCGCTAAAAAGCGCATATCCTGAATTGGGTGTCATTACCGATGTCGCGCTCGACCCCTACACCACGCATGGCCAAGAC
>JANOYU010000141.1:0-20390 GCA_031429035.1 Methylophilaceae bacterium | reverse complement strand
ACCAGCGTGCCTTTGGGGGCAATGATGGTGTCACCAGTTTGAATGCTGTCGCCTAGATTTAACGTGCGCTGTGCGCCCGTTGCATCTACCAAAATTGCTGTGCCTGTTAATAATACGACGACGCCGATGTTTGCCATGTTGTTACCTTGTATTTTTATTAAAAATAACGGTTTATTGAAAACACGTTACAATTTTGGACAATGCAATTAAATAGGATGTTTGGCGAGAAAAATAGTGGCCTGAAGGACAATATAAGACTTCAATTTTGCTTCAAATGATGATTATTTTTTGATGTTCAACATCAAGGCAAGGTGTAGCCTATCTTTTGCACCCAAGCGCTCAAAAGTAGAAGATAAATGCGCTTTTACAGTGCGCTCGGTAATTTTTAATAAGCGGGCAATTTCTTTATTACTTAAGCCTTTGGCTGCTTCTATTGCCACTTCTTTTTCGCGCTTGGTGAGTGATTTTAAATGTTGGTTGACTTGCGCTAGTTGGTTTCCTGCCAAACTGGTAGAGACTTCTATAATACGTTTAAGTAAATCTGGCCCCATCCACACGCCACCGTGCGAAATGACTGTTTTAATCTCAGTTAATACAAACGCGGGACTAAAAGCGTGTGAATAGGCCACTACACCCAAACTCATGGCATGAAAGGCTTCTGCTTGATTGGGTGCATTGGCCAGTACGACTATTTTGGCGCCTGCATATTTATTTTTAATGAGTCCGATAGTGTTGGTAAGCCATTCTTGCCTATCTTCGTTCATATGTAACCAAAATACCAACTGGGCATTCTTTTGTACTTTTGTAGGCTTGGCGTTTACCGAATTGGTAATTTTAGCTTTAGAAAAAGCCTCAACCCAACTCACTAAGCCATTTTCTAATGGTGAAATAAAAATATCTTGCATGCTCATTTTTATTGTTAGCGCTCGCTAAATGCGTAAGATTTAGCCTTTAACACAGGTTTTAGCAAGTAAGAAAGTATGGATTTTTTGCCTGTTAAAATATCAACTTGCGCTACCATGCCTGGAATAATAGGCAAATTTTTACCTAAGCTGTTTTGCAAGGTGCGCACCCGTACTAAATAATAGGCATTGCCTTTTTCATCCACAATTGAGTTGGCAGCGATGCTTTCTACCACCGCATCCAGCGTGCCGTAAATGCTGTAATCGTAAGCAGTTAGCTTGACCACGGCTGGTTGATTAGGCGTTAAAAAAGCAATATCTTTAATTTGTACCTTGGTTTCTATTACCAGCACTTCGTCAGTGGGTACCACCTCCATCACCTCTTTACCTGGCTGTATCACGCCGCCCACCGTATTAAAATAAAGACGGCTAATTTGGCCATTCACCGGCGATTTCAATGTCGATTGTTTGACTTTATCTGTCAATGCAACACTGGTTTCAGTCAGGCTATTTAGTTTAGCGGTGACGTCATTAAGCTCACTGCGAACTTTGCTGCGAAACGTTTGTTCAGACTCAATAATTTTACGTTTAGCTTCAGAAATACCCACTTGTACGCGGCTGATTTGCGCACGTGATTGGTCTATTTCGCCGCGCGCACGGGTAACTTCGCGCTCTAACTTTAAAATATCAATCTCTGAAACCGCACCACTGGCCAATAGCGGCTTATTAGCAGACAACTCTTTATTAGCCGATTCATAGGTTTTTTCGGCTAGTTCTTTTTTAAATTTTAATTCGTCCAGTTCTTTTTCGCGCTGTACCATTTGGTCGCGCGCAATACTTACAACAGAGCTTAGTTCATCGCGGCTATTGTTATATAGTGCATATTCTTGCTCATACACCTGCGGCGCGGCGGTTTTAACCTCACTTGGCGGGCTGAATGGGCTGCCTTCTGCGAGCGCTTGTAACCTTGATTGCCTGCCCAATAGCGCTAAATATTGGCCTTTGTTTTCGCGCAAGGATGAAATCGCGCGGGTTTCATCAATTTTAACTAGCGGCATGCCTATTTTAACCAGATCACCTTCTTTGACTAAAATTTCCGTCACAATACCGCCATCTAGCGATTGAATCACTTGCACTTTACGTGACGGTATTACCCTGCCCTCACCACGAGTAATTTCATCTACTTTGGCTAGCCAAGCCCACAATACTGCCGCCAACAAAATAGCAAAAATTGCGTACAACAACAATCTTGCTTTAAGTGGCGTTTGTTCTAAAATCGCTAAATCAGACTCCTCTTGCCAACTTAAATCATCGCGTGTTTCTGTTGGTACGGTTTTATCTATCAGATAATAAATTGGCTTGGCTATCCAGGATTGCCGACTAAAAAAACTATTTAACACGCCAATTTTTTTAAATAAGGATTCACTCATTGTTAAACAGCCTTCGCAATTTTACCTGTGCGCAATGCTTCTATAATCGCATCTTTAGGGCCATCAGCCACCACTCTACCCGTATCGACCACAATAATACGTTTAGCCAAATCGAACATGGTAGAACGATGCGTAATCAACACAATAGTTTTGCCTATCGCCGCTGCAGTTAAGCGTTTTTTTACGTTGTCTTCGCTTGAGTGATCCATCGCACTAGTCGGCTCGTCTAACAACAGGATATTGGGCTTACCAATTAATGCACGCGCAATGCCTACGCCTTGGCGTTGGCCACCAGATAGCGTTTCGCCGCGCTCGCCCACCAATAAATCAAAGCCTTTTGGGTTGGCGTTAATAAATTCATCTATACCGCCGGTATGCGCCGCAGCCAGCACGGTGGCGTCATCGGCATGTGGTGAAGTCATGGTGATATTTTCGCGCATGCTGCCATAAAATAAGTGGGTGTCTTGCTGCACGTAACCAATGGCACGACGCAGCTCGGCTGGGTCTATTTGGCGCGCATCAATACCATCTACCAGCACGGCGCCTTCAGTTGGTTGATACAACCCTAGCATAAGTTTATGGATTGTGGATTTACCAGAGCCCATGCGGCCAAGAAGGGCCACATGATCACCTGCCTTAATTTTAAACGAGACCTTAGTCAGCGCATTTTCCTCGGCACCAGGGTATTTAAAGCTTACTTCTCTAAACTCAATATCGCCCATAAACCCAGTGCGTGATAAAAAATTAGAATCGAGCGGCCGCTCAACAGGGCGATTCATTACCTCGTCTAAAGATTGTAGTGATGTGCTAGTAGTATGATATTGCGCCAGCAAGCCCGCGGTTTGTGCAATGGGTGCCAGCGCGCGCGATGACAACATGGTACAAGCAATTAAACCGCCCTGGGTTAAATCGCCATTAATCACCAAATAAACGCCCAGCAATATCATTATTACGCTAATGACCTGCTGGATGGCAGCTGAGCCATTATTAATGGACTGCGAAAGTAGACGTAATTTACTGCCCACCTCGGTTAGATAGCGCGCGCTGTGCTCCCATTTGCGCTGCATATTGCCTTCCATGCCCAACGCTTTAACTGTCTCAAGCCCTACCAAGCTTTCGATTAAAGTGGCGTTTCTAAGAGCACCTGCGCGGTACATGGTTTCTGACAACGCATGCATTTTGGTTTGTACGCTAAACGCATAAAGCAATATTATTAATGCGCCAATAATGACAGGTATTACCATAGGCCAAGAAATCCACGCCATTACTGCAATAAAAATAATGCCAAATGGCATATCGATCATGGTGGTAATTGTGGCAGAGGTAATAAAATCACGCACGCCTTCAAACGAACGTAAATTACTGGCAAAAGAACCGACTGAGTTAGGTTTATTTTCCATACGCAGCCCTAATACCTGCTGCATAATGCTGGCGCTCAGCTTAATATCCATGCGGGCGCTGGCCCAATCTAAAAAATAACCGCGCATGGTGCGCAGTATTAAATCGCCTACTAAAATAATTGCAACTCCTATCGCCATCACCCATAAGGTTTCGATCGAGCGATTTGGCACCACGCGATCGTACACATTCATGGTAAACATGGGCATGGCCAGCGCAAACATGTTCACCAAAAACGCTGCCACCATCACATCGCGATAAATGCGTCTGTTTTCTGCCAGCGCACCCCAAAACCAATGTTTTAAGCGCACTTTACCCACGGCAGGGCTACGTTTATCAAACAAATACTTAATTTTGGTAACAATAAAATAGCCGACATATTGCTTTTCTAAATCGGCCAACGATACCTGTACTTGAGCATCACCAAATTCTGGGTAGATGACATGCGCTGTGTTATTTTTAACATCAAGGCGAGATAGCTTACAGGCCTCGTTATTATTTAACAGCAAGGTGACGGGTAATATTTCTTGACGAATTTGATTGAGTGGTTTTTTAAGCGTGGTAACGGCTAAATTAGCGCGCTCTGCCGCGCGTTTGTACACTGCTGGCGTCATTTTGCCGTTACGCAGCGGCAATCCAGCAATTAGCGCATCGGCACTGGTTGCCACTTGATTAGCGCGGCAAGCCAGTATCAAACAGCCTAATAGGCTATCGTAACCACCGGCTGGCGGGTCGGCTAAATTTTCTAAACTTATATTTTCTAAACCCACTTAATTGTCTAAACCTACTTTAAAATTTTATCATTGCAATTGGCAGCTCAAGCTAGCTAGTTCAGTCTTTTAACATCGCTAGTTAAAGTAATGTATCAATATTTGTACAATAGCACAATTGTACTGATGTACAGGCGAATGCGCATCATGCAAAAATGTAAAAATTGATTAAATATTAGGCGTAGAAGCAACAGGTGGGAGTTTTGGAGGCGCGACCCGGAGTCGAACCGGGCTAAACGGCTTTGCAGGCCGCTGCATAACCGCTTTGCTATCGCGCCATCGGTGTAGTAATAAACTATAAAAAATAAACAATAGTTTAAACTAAAACGGCGAAAGCATGACTGCATTCGCCGTTTTAATTTATAACAATGTTTAATATTGGCCTAAAACAACTAGTATTAAACTAATACTGGAGCGGGAAACGAGGCTCGAACTCGCGACCTCAACCTTGGCAAGGTTGCGCTCTACCAGCTGAGCTATTCCCGCGTTAAGAAGGTGTGCATTTTAGCGATTTTTGCGCCAGTGTCAAGGCAAACCGCACGCTTTTAATTTAAATATTTTGCTTTATTTTTATTGACAATCTTGCCAACTATTTACTTGCGCTCACTATTGATGGATTTTTTAATGACTGGCCATGCTGCTTTTAAGTAATAAGCCATTGATAGCAAAGTTAAAAATGCTGCCAAAACAATCAGCACATGGCCAATCAATTTAGTATTAAATCCGCCCACATCATCCCAATACAACAATAAAAAAATCGCCAGCATTTGTGCGGCAGTTTTTATTTTGCCTATCATGGCCACGCCTACGTTACTACTTTTGCCCAATCCTGCCATCCATTCACGTAGTGCACTAATGGCGATTTCGCGACCAATAATAATTAGTGAAACCACCGCGCCTACGCGACTAAATTCTACCAATACAATTAATGCAGCGGCCACCATTAATTTATCGGCAACTGGGTCTAAAAATGCGCCAAAACTGCTGGTCTGGTTAAATTTTCGCGCCCAAAAACCATCTAGCCAATCGGTGAATGAGGCCAGTGCAAATACGCTAGCCGCCATCACGTTTAAAGTATGTGTAGGGTGCATGCCCAGCGCATATAAATTGTGCGGCAAATAGAAAATACCCACAAACACGGGGATAAGTGCAATACGCAGCACAGTTAAAATATTGGGGACGTTCCAGTTCATTGGTTTGGTTTGGTTTAATTTATTAGTTAGTCTATTTTTTAATGTAGCGCATCGTAAATGGTTTGCGCCAAGCTTTTGCTGACGCCATCCACTTCTGCAATTTCATCCATACTAGCACTTTTTATAGCGTCTAATCCACCAAAGCGCGTTAGTAGGGCTTTACGGCGTTTGGCACCCACACCTGCAATATCTTCCAAGCTTGAGGTAATACGTGCCTTGGCGCGCTTTGCACGATGTCCTGTAATGGCAAAGCGATGTGCTTCGTCACGAATTTGCTGCAACAAGTGCAAGCCAATATTATCCGTTGGCAAGTTCAGCATCTCACCGGTATCACCAAATATCATGGTTTCCAAACCAGGTTTTCTATCTTCGCCTTTGGCAATGCCAATTAGCAAAATATCTTCCAAGCCAACTTCTTGCATCACGTCAATCGCCACGCCTAATTGACCTTTGCCGCCATCAATAAATATCAAATCTGGTCGCACGCCCTCGCCCGCTGCCACTTTTTTGTAGCGTCTTGTTAATACATCGCGCATGGCCGCATAATCGTCACCTGGCGTAATGCCCGTGATGTTATAGCGCCTGTACTCGCCGTTCTGCAAATCACCTTTATCGAACACCACGCAGCTGGCTACCGTTGCCTCGCCCATAGTGTGGCTAATATCAAAGCATTCCATACGCTCAATATTATCAGGCAAATGCAACGCCTCGCGCAGTGCCAGCAAACGCGCTGCTTGGTTGCTGGATGTTTGTTGTTGCTGCGTTAGCGCCAATTCTGCATTGGTTTGCGCCATTTTTAGCCACACACGTTTATCGCCAATGGCATTGGTAATAATGCGTACTTTTCGCGCTATCAACTCGCTTAAAGTTTGCTCAAAGTCTTTGGTTTCAAACTCTACTCCGCACACAATCAGCGGCGGCGTATTTTGCGGCGTGTAATGCTGAGTTAAAAAAGCTTCCATGGTTTCGGCTAACTCGGCATCTTGGCTGTTCTTGGCCACATAGCTTTTATCGCCCAAATGGCGCCCGCCACGTATCATCACCAAGTTAATGCAATGCCCGCCTTTGTTGTTTGCTAGGGCGATTACATCGGCATCATTCACACTAAAATCACTGACAAACTGCTTGGCCTGAACCTGCCTAAGGGCTTGCATACGGTCGCGAAATACGGTGGCAATTTCATATTCCTGATTTGCCGCCGCCGTGTTCATTTTGTCGCCTAGTGCGTTTAAAACCTCGTTGGTTTTGCCTTGCAAAAACATCGCTGCGTGGTGCACATCATGCGCGTAATTTTCTGCCGAAATATAATCTACACAAGGCGCGGTGCAACGCGCAATTTGGTATTGCAAACAAGGTCGCGAGCGGTTTGAAAATACGGTATTTTCACAAGTGCGCAACTTAAATACTTTTTGCAACAACTGAATACTCTCGCGCACCGCAACTGAATTTGGGAATGGGCCAAAATATTGATTTTGCTTTTTTTGGGCACCACGATGGAATGCCAACCGCGGAAAAACATCGCCTGTCAGTGTAATGTACGGGTACGATTTATCGTCGCGAAACAAAACGTTGTAACGCGGCATGATGCTTTTAATCAGATTATTCTCAAGCAGCAGCGCCTCTGCCTCACTGCGCGTCACGGTGGTTTCAATGTTGGCAATTTGCGACACCATCATTTTGGTGCGTGGGCTAGGCAAGTTTTTATTGAAATAGCTGGAAACGCGCTTTTTAATGTCTTTGGCTTTACCCACATAAATCACCACCGCCTCGGCGTTTATCATGCGATAAACACCTGGCAAATTAGGCAGATTTTTTAAGATGGGTTTTGGGTCGAACATGATTCGATTTTAACATTGCAAACCGACAATTCCATCAAACTTTTAACACTGGCAAATCACCCCAACAAACTGCCGCCTATGGCCCAATCCTCCATTTTCACCTCTTCAAACACAATGTAAGTATAGCTAGGTGGTTTGTGCGCGTGCTTTTGTAAGGTTTCGGTGATTTCTTTGGCGATTTCTTTTTTCTGTTCTTTGGTGATACTTCCAGCGAGTTTTACATTAACGTAGGGCATTTTATTTCTCCTTTGGGTGCGGTGATTAAAGTAAGTTAAGTGATTAACACTAAATCATTAAAGCACATGCTCTGCAAGCCAATATCTATGCGGCTTACAGAGCATTGTTTTTCTCTCGTGTTTTTACTAAATATTTTAAAAGCTAAATTAGCCATTTTTATATGAATGCCAAATGTCTATGATTAGCTTGATGGTGACAAACAAAAGCAGTAACGATATAAAAATAGACAGTATCGGATCGGCTTGCAGCCAACCTGTAAAGTAAATGACTGCACCCGCCAGCAACGCCGCAACCGAACCTAACAAATCACCCAATACATGCAAATAAGCTGCGCGTTTATTGTGGTCATGCACGTGATCACCGTGCAGCATTTTTGCCACCATTAAATTCACCAGCAAGCCCGCAAACGCAATTAATATGACGAAGCCACCTGTAACTGGTTGTGGATTATTAAAGCGTTGCAAAGCCTCGTAAATAATATATGCCACTACCACCAGCACCAGTATTGCATTGATAGCCGAAGCGGCAATTTCTAGGTGGCTTTGTCCGCTGGCATGTTTATGCGTGCCTGGCTTGGCCGATAAATGCGCTGCAAACCAAGCTAGACCTAGCGCGAAGGCGTCAGACAGCATATGCCAAGCGTCACTAAGCAATGCTAATGAATTGGTCCAAATTCCACCAAAAATCTCAACAAAACCAAAACCTAAAATTAACAAAAATGGAATGGCATAAATGTTTTTGGGCGATTTTTTGGCTGGCTGTTCATCTGGGTGATGATGTTGCTCGTCGTCGTGTTGGTGCGCTTTATCTGTCATAAGTACATGCTAACAAATGGCGAAAAAAAAGCACAGCAAAACTGTGCTTTTTTGTGTGATACCACTTATGTTTTGTTAGCGGCTGGCACTTTATCCATTTTGTGGTGGTCGCAACTACTGCCAACTTCGTGTACAGATTTCAGCTCGGCCTCGTCTAAAGTGCCGTCTTTATTGGCATCCATATGCTCAAATTTTTTCTTGTAACGGTTTTCATTATGCAGTTTATATTCGTCATACGTCAGCTTGCCATCTTTATTGGTATCGGCCGATGTTTTGTATTTTTCTTTATTGTCATGGTCGCCTTCGTGATGGTTGGCAAATACCAAATTACTACTCAATAAAGTGAAAGAAAATAACACTGGCAACATCATATTTAATTTCATTAAAAGCTCCTAAAAGTTAATTTATAAATTATTTAACTGTGACATTGCCATGCTGCAAAATGTTCAACAGCTATCGTTATTGCGTTTTTTGTTTGCGTTTTTCGCGCATGGCGCGCATTTTGTCTTTTTGCGCTTGCTTTTCACTTGCATCAATAAAACCATCGCCGTTGCTATCCATCTTTTTAAATTGGCGTTGGTGGCCTTGGTCTTTTGACAGTCGATATTCTTCGTAACTCACTCTGCCATCGCCGTCAGCATCCAGCTTCAACTTTTCCTCGGCAGTGCAAAATGGCGCAGCAACAAGTAAACATGTGGCTAACGAAATAGGCAGTAAAACAGTTAATTTATTGATCATTTTTATTCTCCATTTTAGTTAAAAAGCCATCTGTAGCAGCATTTATACGGTTGCGCTACTAAGCTATAATACATGTATGTCTACTTTTTTTCTGTCCTGCTATTTACTGCTATGTTAAGTTATCGTCACGCCTTTCACTCGGGCAACCACGCCGATGTGCTGAAACATTATGTGTTTAGTTTGGTGCTGGATTATTTTAACCAAAAAGATAAACCGTATTGGGTCATCGACACGCACGCAGGTACGGGCATGTACGCGCTTGAAAGCGAATTTGCGCAAAAAAATGTTGAATTTGAGAATGGTATTGCACGACTTTTTGCAACGAAAAATCTGCCAGAATCGTTAGATAATTTTGTAAAAATAATAAAAACTTACAATGAAAACAATACGTTAAATTTTTATCCAGGCTCACCTAAAATTGCCGAGTATTTGATTAGGGCAGATGATAAATTACGCTTGTTTGAACTGCACCCCAGCGATTGCAAATTGCTCATAGAAAACTTCAAAGGCAAAGGCCGTCAAACCAAAATAGAGTTGCAAGATGGCTTTAGCGGCATCAAAGCTTGCCTACCACCGCCCACAAAAAGGGGCTTAGTATTAATCGATCCGCCATACGAGCTTAAAGACGATTACCAAAAAGCAGTCGATTGTATTCAAGATAGTTTAAAGCGCTTTGCCACTGGCACTTATTGTGTTTGGTACCCGCTACTGCAGCGAGATGAGCCGCTAGCGATGGTAGATGCACTAAAATCGCTGCAACCCAATAACTGGCTGGATGTTAGCTTGAGCATTGAAGCGCCAAGCACAGATGGCTACGGCATGTTTGGCAGCGGCATGTGCATTATTAATCCACCTTGGACTTTGCCAAAAATGCTAGAACAAAGCATGCCAATGTTGTGCGATTTACTGGCTTTAGATAACAGCGCCAGCTTTACGCTGCAACACAACATCAGTTAAACTATGTTCGTTTTCAAAATAAGTTCGTTTTTAAATAAGTTAGTTTTTAAATAAGCTGGAAAGCCAATAAACATGAGTACCGCACAAAAAACCACCGTTTCAGAATACAAACAAACCAATATTATGAGCAATATTTTGTTTGGTAGCCGTTGGCTACAACTGCCATTATATTTAGGCCTAATCGTTGCGCAAGCGGTGTATGTGTACTTTTTTGGTGTGGAGCTTTACCACCTGGTGCACAAAATCCCAAATCTGGTCGAATCTGAAATTATGTTAATTGTGCTGGGGTTAATTGACGTGGTGATGATTTCTAACTTGTTGATTATGGTGATTGTGGGCGGTTACGAAACGTTTGTTTCGCGCCTAAATTTAACTGGCCACCCTGACGAGCCCGATTGGCTTTCACACGTTAACGCCAACTTGCTTAAAGTGAAATTAGCGACGGCCATTATTGGCATTTCGTCAATTCACTTGCTAAAAACCTTTATTAATGCAGAAAATTTAACCAATAAAGTGTTGATGTGGCAAACGATTATTCACATGACGTTTGTGCTTAGCGCCATTGCAATCGCTTACATTGATAAGCTAATGTCGCACAACGATGCGAAGCATTAGTATACGATTGTGACTTGTTGCGGGGCTGCTAGCCCATCTTTTATTTTGAAGTTGCTCACCGTAAAATAATGTACCGCAATGGTTTTTTCATTGTCAGTTTTAATAATCACCCGCCAATCGCCTGCCGCTGGGTTACTTTTGTAAGTGTAACCTCTAAAGCCATTATATCGCCCACCGCTTACGGTATAACTGGCGCGCGATTGCAACAGCCAACCGCTTTTGGTATGCAATTGCCAATCGTGAAACAGCTTGGTTTTTAAGCCTGCAGGCGCAAAAATGGTAGAGAAACAATAGATGCGCTGGCCAGCAGTTACTTCTAAATCATCGCTGGTTTTACGCCAAAATACCCACCAATGAGATGCTTGCTGGCTTAACTGATATTTTCCATTGGCTTTTTCTATGTTGTAAGCCATGGCAATATCGCGCTTCACCAGTGGCACTGGCGGAATCATATCCGCTGCATAAGCCAGCATCAGCAAGCCTGCAATCACCGAAACTGGCCAAATGCTACCCATGTGGTTCGGCGTTTTTTTATATAAATAATAAGCAAAGCCTGCGCCCAATATGGTGCTTAAATAAAACCAAATACTGAGTACACTACCCAACAAAAATGGCAGCGCAAAGTTAAATAGCAGCATGGCGCACAGCCCAAACTGGGCCCAGCTTACCGTAAAGCGCCTATATTGATCTTCTAAAAATTCATTAGCAATAAGCAAGCTGGCTAACAGCAAAGACATTAGCCAAGCCAGCCAATGACTTGAGCTTTTAAAATATAAAATAAACAGCGCGCTGAGTAAGCTGCCAAATAAAAACTGCAGCAAAAAATACGGTAAGCGCGAGGTGAATAACCAATGCAAACGCGTTGGTAGCTTGGCCGCATCGGCCAAAATATAGCTGGGGCGGCTGGTGAAGAATAGAATAGTGGCAGCTAGCAACAAATAGCCTGCGAAGATAGCTAAATCGAGCGCAACCACATTGCGGCCAATCGTCAGCGCATCCCAAATAAAACCTGCAAAAAAGAAAACCGCTGGCCAATAAGCGGCAGCGGTTGTGCTTACAGTTTTTGTAGCTTGTTTAAATTTTGCTAACAAATCAATTACTGCGCAAATGAATTAATGCGCAGCTTCTACAATCGGAATCACTTTTTTGCCGCTGCTTAAAGTATCCAAAGCCGCTTTGTATTCTGTCATTTGGTCGAAGTTTAAATACTTATAAATTTCAGCGGTGTTTTGCAATTTATTGCCTATCGTTTCTAAATATTCAGCATGGCTCGGCATGCGGCCTAGTTTTGCACACACAGCAGCTAACTCGGCTGAACCTAAGTAAACACGGGCATCACGGCCCATACGGTTATCGAAGTTTCGTGTTGAAGTCGAGAAAACAGTCGCTTTATCGGCCACCCGCGCTTGGTTGCCCATGCACAGGCTGCAACCTGGCACCTCGGTACGCGCACCCGCCAAGCCAAACACTGAATACACGCCTTCGTCACGCAATTGCGCTTCATCCATGCGCGTGGGCGGTGCTATCCATAATCGAGTCGGAATTGCACCCAAGCCTTCTAGCACTTTAGCGGCAGCACGATAATGGCCAATATTGGTCATGCAGCTGCCAATAAACACTTCGTCTATCTTGTCGCCCACCACAGCTGACATCGGCTTGATGTCATCTGGGTCATTCGGGCAAGCTACCAATGGCTCGGTAATGGTGGCTAAATCAATCTCGATAATGTGCGCGTATTCTGCATCCGCATCGGGTTGCAACAGCTCAGGTTTTGCCAACCAAGCTTGCATGTTTTCAATGCGGCGTTGCAGCGTGCGTGCATCTTCATAACCGTTTTCTATCATGCTTTGCATTAGCACAATGTTCGATGTTAAAAATTCGATTA
This sequence comes from Methylophilaceae bacterium, assembly GCA_031429035.1. GTDB lineage: Bacteria > Pseudomonadota > Gammaproteobacteria > Burkholderiales > Methylophilaceae > Methylotenera_A. The sequence continues at coordinate 7,612 of JANOYU010000141.1, read as the reverse complement.
CTGGTGCTTCAGAAAGTAAAACAGTACAGCCATTGGCAGAGCGCTCGGCTGAGGCATCGGCAAACTCAAATGCCTGCTCTACCTTTAAATTGGGCAAGCCTTCAATCTCTAAAATGCGGCCGTTAAATACGTTCTTTTTATTGGTTTTTCCAACCGTCAGAGTGCCTTCGTTAATCGCTGCGTAGGGTATTGCATTCACCAAATCGCGCAAGGTAATGCCAGGCTGCATGGTGCCTTTAAAGCGCACCAATACTGATTCTGGCATATCGAGCGGCATGGCGCCAGTGGCTGCGGCAAAAGCGACCAAACCAGAACCCGCAGGAAAGCTAATGCCAATTGGAAAGCGCGTGTGCAAATCGCCGCCAGTGCCTACTGTATCGGGCAAAATCAAGCGGTTTAACCATGAGTGAATAATGCCGTCACCTGGGCGCAGCGTGACGCCGCCACGGCTAGACATAAATTCAGGCAAACTATGTTGCAACTTAACATCTACCGGTTTTGGGTAAGCCGCCGTGTGGCAAAAACTTTGCATGACCAAATCGCTGCTAAAACCTAAACAAGCAAACTCTTTCAGCTCGTCGCGCGTCATGCCGCCTGTGGTATCTTGCGAACCAACAGTAGTGGCTTTTGGCTCACAATAAGTGCCTGGGCGCACACCATCTACGCCACACGCGCGGCCAACCATTTTTTGTGCAAGCGTGAAACCCTTATTAGATGCGGCTGCTGGCGATGCTTGAATGAACACGTCAGTTTCTGGCAAGCCCAAAGCTTTGCGTGCATTGGCGGTCAAACCACGGCCAATAATCAGTGGAATACGGCCACCCGCACGCACTTCATCGGGCATGGTGACTGGAGAAAGCGTAAAGCTAGAAATCACTTCGCCCGCTTCATTCAGCACTTTTCCCGCATAAGGTTGAATGGTAATCACATCGCCCGTTTTCATTTTCGACACGTCGCATTGAATTGGCAACGCGCCAGAATCTTCCGCTGTGTTAAAGAAAATAGGCGCAATTTTTTCACCTAAAATCACACCACCTGTGCGCTTATTGGGGATATTCGGAATATCGTTGCCCATAAACCATTGCACTGAATTGATGGCTGATTTGCGTGAGGAGCCTGTGCCGACCACATCGCCCACATATGCCAAGGGCAGACCTTTGGCTTTTAGTTTTTCGATTAAATTTAAGCCATCTGGCATTTTGTTAACCAGCATGGCTTTGGCATGCAAGGGAATATCTGGGCGGCTCCAAGCGTCTTGCGCCGGGCTTAAATCATCGGTGTTAGTTTCACCTTCGACCTTGAATACCACCATTTTTATTTCGTTTGCCAAGGCAGGCTTGTTGGTAAACCACTCGGCATTAGCCCAACTTTCCATGAGCTTTTTAGCGTGCGCGTTGCCCGCTTTCATCAATACATCGACATCGTGAAAAGCATCGAACATTAAAATTGTGCTGCTTAAGGCGGTTACAGCCTGCGGCGCCATATTGGTTTCTAACAGATTAACCAAAGCTTGTACGTTGTAACCCCCCAGCATAGTACCGAGCAATTGCACGGCTTTTTGGGATGAAATAACGGGTGAGCTAGCAATGCCTTTAGCAACATCGGCCAAAAATGCCGCTTTAACGTAAGCCGCTTGATCCACACCCGCTGGCGTTTGATTTTCTAACAAGTCTAACAGCAATGCTTCATCATTTTTTGATGGAGTTTTTAGCAGTTCGACCAAGGCCGCAACTTGCTCAGCACTTAAAGGTAATGGCGGTAATTGTAGCGCTGCACGCTCTGCAAGGTGTTGTTGATACGCTTTTAACATGGTGGGACTTTTAACATAGTAATTTAGACTCTTTAATAATTAACTGTCATTATAAACTAGCCTAAATCTACAATTATTTCACCTATGTAAAAATCCCGTGAAAAACATTAAAAATTTAAGCTATTTAATACTTTCTGATACAAATTCTTTAGCAAACGGTATTGGGCAACCGCCGCCTAGCGAACGCACTTCCCACCTATCCAGCACATCTTTTTGGTAATCTTTTCCATTTTTTAGCGCCAAAAATGCGCGCACTTCTAACACATCGGCAAAACCGTTTTTATCGGTATCCATGCTCACTATATTTTGCTCTACCGTAGGGCCGGCATATTTGCCTTCTGCATCGGTTAAATAGTCAAGTATATCTGCAGCATTAGCAGCGCCTGTCGTTAGCAACAAACAGGTGGTAATTATCAATTTCGTCATTTTATGTAAAGCTCCAAAAACATGCATAAATTATGACTGATATTAAGGCCAAAGGTGCAGTTTAATGTGTGACTAGATGCACATTAGTCATCAACGCGATTAATCTCGATTATTTTGTGCTGCGCAATTTTTTGTTTCCATTCCGCAGGGCCTGTCTTATGCACCGCATCGCCATTGGCGCTTACCGCGACGGTTACGGGCATATCCACCACATCAAATTCGTAAATCGCTTCCATGCCTAAATCTTCAAACGCGACAACACGCGATTTTTTAATGGCTTTGCTGACCAAATAAGCCGCTCCGCCGACTGCCATTAAGTACACCGATTTATGTTTTGCCATCACCGCCAGTGCATCATCACCACGCTCTGCCTTGCCAATGCTGCCTAGCAAGCCCGTGTTTAGCATCATTTCGGTGTAGTCATCCATTCTAGTTGCAGTCGTCGGACCTGCTGGTCCCACCGCTTCATCGCGCACCGCATCAACAGGGCCAACGTAGTAAATGAATCTATTGCTAAAATCGACTGGCAGCTTTTCACCTTTTGCCAACATAGTCGCAATGCGCTTGTGCGCGGCATCGCGCCCTGTGTAGAGTTTACCCGATAATAAAAGCGTTTCCCCTGCCACCCAGTTTGCAGTTTCGGCTTTTGTAATGGTGGCTAAATTCACGCGCTTAGCATTTGGGCTGGGCATCCAGTGTATGTCTGGATACAAGCTTAAATCAGGCGGTGTCAGCTCTGCCGCGCCTTTTCCATCTAACACAAAATGAATGTGCCGCGTGGCCGCACAATTGGGGATAATCGCCACAGGCAAGCTAGCCGAATGGGTTGGATAATCAAGAATTTTCACATCTAAAACTGTCGTCAGCCCGCCCAAACCTTGCGCACCAATGCCTAAGTTATTCACTTTCTCGTAAATTTCCAGCCGCAATTCTTCAATTCTGTTTTGTGCGCCACGCGCTTTTAATTCATGCATATCAATCGGCTGCATCAGCGATTCTTTCGCCATCACCATGGCTTTTTCAGCCGTACCGCCAATACCAATGCCCAACATGCCTGGCGGACACCAGCCTGCGCCCATCGTCGGCAAGGTTTCTATAATCCAATCGACGATGGAATCATTCGGATTCAGCATGACCATTTTGGCTTTGTTCTCAGAACCACCACCTTTGGCCGCGATGCTCACTTCTACCGTGTCGCCCAGCACTAGCTCCACATGCGTCACCGCTGGCGTATTGTCTTTGGTATTTTTACGCGCGCCTGCTGGGTCGTTCACAATTGATGCGCGCAACTTGTTATCTGGCAACAAATAAGCACGGCGCACGCCTTCATTCACCATTTGCTCTAAGGTCAGGTCGCCCTCAAACTTAACATTCATGCCAACTTTAACAAACGCCACAACGATGCCAGTATCCTGACAAATCGGCCGTTTGCCCTCCGCACACATACGCGAATTGGTGAGAATTTGCGCGATAGCATCCTTGGCGGCAGGCGATTGCTCAAGCTTATACGCCGCGCCCAGCGCCTGAATATAATCTTCAGGGTGATAGTACGAAATGTACTGCAAAGCATCTTGAACGCTTTGAATAAAATCGGCTTGTTTAATTATTGTCATAACTATTTTGAATCTTTTTATATGCAAGATACCAAGCGCTGATTGGGATTATTAAGGGCAACCAAAGTATTAAGAAATCAAGAAAGCCAAGTACTGGTAATTTATTTTTTACAACAATATATGAAAGTGAAACAACTAGGCCATCTATCAATATCGCCGAGCCTATTACTGCCAATAATAAAAACCTTCTATCTTGCCAGTTTTTTTGAAATGGCAAAGCCACAAAAACCGCAACAATGATTAATAATTGATAAATAAAACCCGTCATCATAAAATCCAAAATTATCTCGAAGATTTGGCCACCGCAATCGTTGGACTAATATCTTTACGCAAAATTTTACCATTTTTGGTGCGTGGAAAGTCATGCGCCAAATAAACCGTTTTAGGCGCTTTGTAGGCGGCTAAATGTTGTTTGCCAAAAGCCGCTAAGTCATCGGCTGTGGTTTTTGCTTCTGGCTTCAAAATCACATAAAGCACGACCAACACTTTGTCTTTTTCTAACTCTTCGGCCACAGCGGCGCAATCAGCAACGTCGGGGTGGCCTTTGTAAACACGCTCTATCTCGTAAGGCGAAACGCGGTAGCCGAAGCTTTTAATGATGTCGTCTTTGCGGCCTAAAAACCAAATGTAGCCATCTGCGTCGTATTTGGCGTAATCTCCGGTGAAAAAGTAGCTATCGTGCTTATATTTTGCGGTTTCTTCGGGCAAGTTCCAGTAACTCAAAAATAGACCAGGGTCGGTATCTGGCACGCAAATCATACCCTCTTCGCCTACTGGCACTTCTTGCAAGGTTTCTGGGCTGAGCAATTTAATTTTGTGACCAGGTTGTGGGAAGCCCGCCGAACCTGGGCGAATTGGGCGAAATTTGCTTTGCGATAAGTAGTAAGAAAACTCGCTCATACCTACCGCCTCGTAAATATCCAACCCAAATCTATCTTTCCATTGGCTTAACACTTCGTCCGACAAATGCTCGCCCGCGCTCATATAATGACGCAAACTGGGGATTTCGGCTTGAGTGGCAGTGGTTTTTTGCAGAATTTGGCGGTAAATTGTTGGCACGCCAATAAAAATAGTGGCTTGATGCTTTTGAATTAGATCCAGCCACACTTGCGCGTCGTTTTTACCTTCGTGCACAATGACAGTTTTGCCCAAATACAGCGGGTCCATCAAGCCAGAGCCCAGCACATATGTCCAATTAAACTTGCCTGAGTGCATGATGCGGTCTTGCGCGTTATGATTGTAATTAAACCAATATTTTGCGGCTGACTGGCGGCCAAGTAAGGCGCGGTGTGCATGCAATACGCCTTTTGGGTAGCCCGTCGTTCCGCTGGTATAGACCAAATAAGCCGGGTCATCGGCTTTGCTTTTATGTGATTTATCGCAATTATGGGTGACGCTTAAACTGTTATCTAAACTAAGCACATTTAAATGTGCATGTGGTGCAGAATCAATGGTTTGTGATAGCAAAATATGCTTTAAATTGGGCGTGTCTTTTAAGCCGCTAACCAGTTGCGCTTCCATGCCAGCCCATGCTTTTGCGTCAATCACCAGCACACTTGCGCCAGAATCTTTGGCTAAATACGCCACTTCTTCAGCCGTTAGCAAGGTAGAAGTTGGTACCGCAATGGCGCCCATTTTCATGGCGCCTAAAAATGCAATCGGGTAATCCAAACTATTTGGCAAGCGAATCAACACACGATCGCCAACTTTTACGTTTAAATTACGTAATAACTGTGCAAATTGGTCGGTTTTTCTAGCCAACTCGGTAAAGGTGATGTTGGATGTTCCAAGCACGTCATCTTCGACAATCATGGCGATGTTATCGGCTTGCGGCGTGCCTAAATGACGGTCGCTGCAAGCCACGCCGATATTGAAATGGCTTGGAATGTTCCACACCCATTCTGGGAAGTTTTCAAATTTTTTTGTCATTTATACTTTAGCTATTCATGTATTAATTTTCTGGATTCCGTGGTTCGCTTTTTGATAAAACTAAAAAGCTCCCGTCGGAATGACGAGAGAAAATTCAGAATTTTGGAATGAAGTGCGAGGCGCACAGCGCACAGAAAGCGGAATGTACACGAAGTACATGAGCATTTCGAGCACTGCGTAACAAAGCGATTCGAACGAAAAATGGATTTTCATAGCAACACGCCGTATGGCCAGTTTTGGCGTACTACCTGTTCCGGTAACTGCTCTAAAATATGCACCGCAAACTCCATATCACTGGTTTTTAAAGCACGCAGTGCGTGCGCGCGTAGCAAGGTTTGTAAAGCCTTGCCAAACATGGGCGGGTCTAACATTTCGCCTTCAAACTTAATCGCGCCGCCCAAAAGCGCATCCGCCTCAATTGCCGCTTTTAAAATGCGTACTTTTTGCGTAACGTCTGTAGGCGACGGTGTGTAAGCGGTTTTACACAAATGAATATGGCCTGGGTGAATAACTTGCTTGCCCGTGAGGCCCATTGCTGCTTCTTGGCAGGCGTGCTTATAAACAATGCGCGATTCGTCATCGCCATGTAAATCTAACCAACGGCGCACATCTTGTGGCTCTAAATATTTTTCGGGCATAATGTTTTGGCCAATCAGTGTTTCTACACCGCCAATCACGCCTTTGCCAGCAATACGCGCCTCAAACATCAGTTGATTCATGTAAAACTGCAGTTCTTCAATCCAGCCCTCGGGCGTAATGTGAATGCCCATGGCTTTGCTAAAATCATGAATGCCAAAAACCACGTGTTTCACCGTGTTGTATTGCATAATTTCTGGTGCAATTTTCAGCGATTTTGGGTGCTCGATAATTGGCTGAATGGTGATATTTGGATTGACGCTTAACAATAAACTCGATAAATCGCGCACCTCAGCTGCGCCATAAACCTCGCCTGCTTTGGCTAACATCACCACGTCAATACAATCGCCCATATCGCGCACCAGCTGCATATCTAGCTCGTAATCATCGGTACGGAAAGAGTTACAACGAATGGCAATGGTTACGCGCTCATTCACTTTGCGTAGCGCTGGCAACTCGTAACGCAGCAAATCGCGGCTCATTTCTTTTTGACGGCAACCATCTTCCAAATCAAAAATAAGCGTGTGCGCGATGGTGTGGTGTGCGTGCTTCGCCATGCGCGCGGCGGCTTGCGTCATATCCTCGTAAATGCCCAAGCTGGGCGCGTATTTTACGGGTGGATAATACAGCTGAATGCCGGGCCAATAATCACCCATGCTGGCCGTGCTTAGATTTGTATGTTCACTCATTATTCATCCCTATCTTATTTGCATGCCCTGCAAGCCGCATAGATATTGGCTTACAGGGCATGCTTTTTCACTCGCGTGCATTTAACTTGTTAATTACTCGTTTTTGCACTGCATCTGCGCTGCCATTTTGTTGCAAACTGTTATTGGTAATCAAAGCCCAAAAATCATTGTCTGGTAAGGCTAATAAAGTGTCAAATGCCACCAACTCATGCTGGCTTAAATCATCAAAATGTGATGCAATAAAACGCTGCAACACAATATCTAGCTCTAACAAGCCACGTCTGCAGCGCCAAGCTAGGCGGCGTTGTTCTGTGGTTTTATCTGCGCCAATAGTTTGCATCAAAGCGCTGTAATCGGTATCGATTTTTTGGCTACTTTAGTCTCTCGCGCGCGCTCAATTTTTAAATCTTTAATGTTGGCAATGGCCGCATTTGGGTTTAGCTTTTTAGGGCATACTTCAACGCAGTTCATAATATTGTGGCAGCGATATAAACGATACGGGTCTTCTA
>JANOYU010000140.1:0-2437 GCA_031429035.1 Methylophilaceae bacterium | reverse complement strand
TGAAGGCCAACATTTTGGCGCTAGCATTCCTAAAGTCATCACGCCAGAATTTGTGCGCAGTGAAGTGGCACTTGGCCGCGCCATTATCCCGCTCAACATTAATCACCCAGAAATCGAGCCTATGATTATTGGCCGCAATTTTTTAGTTAAAATTAACGCAAACATCGGTAACTCAGCATTGGGTTCTTCCATCTCTGAAGAAGTCGAAAAAATGGTGTGGGGCACGCGCTGGGGTGGCGATACCGTGATGGATTTATCCACAGGTAAAAACATCCACGAAACGCGCGAATGGATTATCCGCAACTCGCCCGTGCCAATCGGCACTGTGCCTATCTACCAAGCGTTAGAAAAAGTAAACGGTAAAGCTGAAGATTTAACGTGGGAAATTTTCCGCGATACCTTAATTGAGCAAGCCGAACAAGGCGTGGATTACTTTACCATTCATGCTGGGGTGCGTTTGGCTTATATCCCGATGACGGCAAAACGCATGACAGGCATTGTGTCACGCGGCGGCAGCATTATGGCCAAATGGTGCTTGGCGCATCATAAAGAATCATTCTTGTACGAACATTTTGAAGATATTTGCGACATCATGAAAGCTTATGATGTGAGCTTTAGTTTAGGCGACGGCTTACGCCCAGGCTCAATTTACGATGCCAACGATGAAGCGCAATTTGCCGAACTCAAAACATTAGGTGAGCTTACACAAATCGCTTGGAAACATGACGTGCAATGTATGATAGAAGGCCCAGGCCACGTGCCTATGCATTTGATTAAAGAAAACATGGAGCTTCAACTAGAACATTGCGGCGAAGCGCCTTTCTACACTTTAGGCCCATTAACGACAGACATCGCCCCAGGTTATGACCACATTACCAGCGGCATTGGCGCGGCGATGATAGGCTGGTACGGCTGTGCCATGTTATGTTATGTCACCCCAAAAGAGCATTTAGGCCTGCCCGATAAAGAAGACGTGCGCGTTGGCATCATCACTTACAAAATTGCTGCGCATGCGGCTGATTTGGCAAAAGGTCACCCAGGCGCGCAAATTCGTGATAATGCTTTAAGCAAAGCACGTTTCGAATTCCGTTGGGATGATCAATTCAACCTTGGCCTAGATCCTGAAAAAGCTAAAGAATTCCACGATGAAACCTTGCCGCAAGAAGGCGCAAAACAAGCCCACTTTTGCAGCATGTGCGGCCCACATTTTTGCAGCATGAAAATCAGCCAAGACGTGCGTGATTACGCCGATAAATTGGGCGTAAGCGGCGAAGAAGCCTTACAAAAAGGCATGCAAGAAAAAGCCATTGAGTTTGTGAAAAAAGGCAGCGAGGTTTATCAAAAAGTTTAGTAAATAAACTTTAGAGCCATTATGGCAACCTTAAAAATTAATAAAGATAAAACTGACGACATCGTTAATTTAGCTAAAGCGCCTGTGCGCCGCGCAGACCCTGCAAAGCGCGACCGTACTGTTGCGCCAGCTAAAAAAATAGCGCCTGTTGTTGAAGAAATCGTATCCAAATCTTCACAACGTAATCACAGGCACGATGGGAAGCCACATGGATATTCGGCTCCAGAGCCGTTAATTGAAAGCGGGGTTTCTGAGAATAGGCCACTTAGAAGTAATTTGAGGGCAGAAACAGACACGCCAAAACCAGCAAAACCTGCAGGCATAGATACGCGCACTACACCGCGCCCTGACAAAAACGAGCCACAATACCGCCAAGCACCGCGTCGTGGTGGCAAGGTGCGCGATGGTTATGATAGTGCAAGCCAGCCGCAATATGGCGCAGCGGCCAAGGCAGCGTATAAATCATCGCCAGTGAATGTGGATTCACCGCGCCTTTCTAAAGTAATGGCGGAGCGCGGTATTTGTTCGCGCCGTGAGGCAGACGATTGGATTATTAATGGCTGGGTGAAGGTGGATGGCGTGATTATAGAAACACTAGGCACACGCATAAAACCTGATGCCGACATTATTATTAGCGGCTATGCTTACGAGCAGCAGGCTGAACAAGTGACGATTTTGCTGCATAAACCAGTGGGCTTTGTTAGCGGTCAGGCGGAGGATGGCTATGAGCCTGCGATTGTGTTGGTGCACCCTGATAACGAATGGCTTGACGACCCCGATTTGTTTGAAGGAAGAGAATTTCAGCGTGGATTTTTACATGGCCTTGCGCCTGCAGGCCGCTTAGATATTGACTCTACAGGTTTGTTAGTGCTCACACAGGATGGCCGCGTAGCGCGGCATTTAATTGGTGAAGATTCTAGCGTTGAGAAAGAATATTTAGTGCGAGTTGAGGGTACGCTTGCTGAAGCAGACTTGAAGCGCCTGAATCACGGCCTTATGTTAGATGGCGAGCAACTAAAACCAGCCAAAGTAAGCTGGCAAAACGAGGACCAATTGCGCTTTGTGCTGCGCGAAGGTAAAAAGCGC
>JANOYU010000139.1:0-9246 GCA_031429035.1 Methylophilaceae bacterium | reverse complement strand
CCAAATGTACGCCGATATTTTAAAGCGCAACCGCGAAAACTCTAGCCAATATTTGCAAACGCAAATGCAAGAAGCGCGCTGGATGATTAAAAATATTCAACAGCGCTTCTCTACTATTTTGCGCGTTTCGCAAGCCATTGTCGACCGCCAACGTAACTTTTTTGAGCATGGCGAAATTGCCATGCGCCCGCTGGTGTTACGCGAGATTGCTGAAGAGCTGGAGTTGCACGAATCGACCATTTCTAGAGTCACTACGCACAAATACATGCTCACCCCCCGTGGTGTGTTCGAGCTGAAATACTTTTTTGGCAGCCACGTAGCAACCGATGCAGGCGGCGAATGCTCGGCCACTGCCATACGCGCGCTCATCAAACAAATGGTGGCAGAAGAGAACATTAAAAAACCACTTTCAGATAGCCAATTTAGCGACATACTATCTAAGCAAGGCATTGTCGTCGCGCGCCGTACCATCGCCAAATATCGCGAATCTTTAAACATCCCGCCTGCCAATTTAAGAAAATCTTTATAGCCAACTTTGACGTGTAAATACCCAACTTTAGTGGGTATATTTCGCGGGCAAACCAAATACTGGCTTAGCTGGTATGTTCTGCGGTGATGTCATTTGCGATTATAGGGCATTTAAGTTACAAAATTAATCGTGTCTGACCCCATTTATTGTATCGGCCTGTAAGGCGCATCAGTGCTTGATTGTAGCCATTTTGAAAGAATCAATCGAGACTGACCCCAATGATTGACCCCAATGATAGGTAGTGAAAACGCACTTTGCCCGCTGTGGGTTGATGTTATTGGTGTGCAAATAAAGTCATTTTGCACACCCTACGCTGGCTATCCACAGGCTTACTTGATAGCTGAGAACGTAACGTATGTACCTCAAACCCAATACACTTGGCGTTACGCAGCCATGGTTGACGAGAACATCCGCTTGATGGTTTACCGATTCGAAAACGGGCAGCTACCTCGTTTAAACAAAGTAACTCGTTAGGAGCTGGCTATGCATATCTCGGCCTCCGCAGAAGTTTTTCGACTTGCATATCCAGCCCTAGACAAGGTTAGAAAACTAGTCGTCCCGTATTTGAATGAGGCCTTCGCCGCATCAAGCCTTGCGGAGCTTTCCATTGAAATTCGTTATGTTCCAATAGTCATGCCAGAAGGCATGCGAGAGCGATATCCAGCAAGCGTAGGGTGTGCAAATGGCCTGTTATTTGCACACCGTTTATCTAAACTATTCACCAAACGCGCCATTTTCACCAAAACCGCCCCAATTTTCTGTATAAACACCTTGCACCACATACTTGTGAAACGTGCTGTAAGGCCAATCTTTAACTTGCTTCACATATCCGTGCTTTAATGGATTGTAATGAATATAATCCACATGGCGTTGTAAATCAATCTCATCTCTTATTTGATGCTCCCAATAACGGCGTTGCCAAATGCCCTTTTCGCGATGTTTGATTTTACTATTTGAACGCTGTTGATTTGCCCCAAAATTACGCGAGAAATTGCTTTTAATCATGCGCCAACGCAATGCAAAATCACCTTCATCCACGGGCATTTGCCATATTGCATGCAGGTGGTCTGGCAACACGCAAATGGCGACGGTGGTGAATGGGTGCAAGGCATTTGTGCGCTGATAAGCTTGACGGAATAAGTGGATGTTATCGGTAAGAAATTGCGTTTGACGTTGCGCCAGCGTGAGCGTAAAAAAGTAAGTGGCGCCTGCGAGCTGGCTGCGAATGTATTTTGGCATTTGCTTATATTAGCTTTGTTGGCAACTGGTGTGCAAATTAAACCATTTTGCACACCCTACAAAAACTAAGCTTTAAGTAATCAAATAGGCAAGCCTGCAAGCCAATATCTATGCGGCTTCCAGCCCTATTGTTTTTTCTCGTATTAAATAATCAAATAATATTTAAAAAAAATATTTAAAATTTTTACACAAATAGCCCACTTGGCTAGTTGCACTGCGTTGCCAAAGGTGTACACTAAAATTGTTCATTAAGATTTTTCTTAGCCTATATTTTGACGTTAAATTTTGATGGGCATTCTTAAATAAGGAGCAAGTTATGAATTTACAATTAACTGGACATCACTTAGAAATCACTCCTGCAATGCGTGAATATGTGCAAAGCAAACTAATAAGAATCCGTAATCACTTTGATCATGTGATAGACGTGAAAGTTACCATGAGTGTAGAAAAGCTCGCCCAAAAGGTAGAGGCTACATTGCACGTGCCGGGCAACGATTTACATGCCGAGTGCATAGACGAAAATATGTATAGCGCGATTGATATGTTGACAGACAAGCTGAACCGCCAAGTGCTAAAACATAAAGAAAAGCTAGGTAGCCACCACAAAACCAATGGTGCAGTAAAACATCAAAAGTTAGAACCGCAGCCGACTATTGAGCAAGCTTCTGTTAATTAACTTCAACTTATTATGGCTCTAATTAATGTAGCCGAGCTATACAAACAAACCCGCCTCAAGCTTAAACTCAACTGGGTTGCTGGGCTTGATGGCGGTCATAACCAACTTAATTCTCAGCAAGTTACCAAGCCATCGCTGGCTTTAATTGGCCATTTAAATTTTGTGCACCCAAATCGCGTGCAAGTATTGGGCTGTGCCGAGATGGATTATCTGCGCAGCTTAAGCATTATTGCCATGCAGCAAGCCATTACTAATTTGTACTCGACCGATTTAGCTGCTGTTGTCATCGCCAATGGCGAAAAGCCACCAAAAGAACTTATCAACGCGGCCAATAGTTTTAATACGCCGTTGTTTACTTCACCCATGCAAAGCCCGCAATTGATGGATGTGCTGAGCCATTATTTAAAACAGGCGATGGCTGAAAGTACCAGCCAACATGGCGTATTTATTGAGGTGCAAGGCTTTGGCGTGATGATTAAAGGCAACGCGGCGATTGGTAAAAGTGAACTGGCGTTAGAGCTAATTACGCGCGGCCACCGTTTAATTGCCGATGATATTGTAGATTTTTATCGCATCTCGCCAGAGCGCATTGAGGGCCGCTGCCCTGCATTATTGCAAGATTTTTTAGAAGTGCGCGGGTTGGGCATATTAAATATTCGCGCGTTGTTTGGCGATAATTCAGTTAAACCAACCAAGCCTTTGGATTTAATTATTCAACTAGAATTAGCCGATGTGCAAAACCCACAAGCGCTAGATAGACTAAACGTAAAAATGCAGCATGAAAAAGTACTAGATGTGCCGATTAGCAAAGTAGTGATACCCATAGCAGCTGGTCGTAATATTGCGGTTTTGGTTGAGGTAGCGGTACGAAATCATATATTATTGATGCGCGGCGTTAACGCCACCCAACAATTTAGCAAACGGCAAAAGCAAATGATGCAAAAAGAAGCTAAACCTAATATATTATCTAAAAGTATATTAAGCAGATCTGGCAGCAAGAAAAAGGTTTAAATTTTGCAATTTATCATTATCACTGGCCTTTCTGGCTCTGGCAAAAGTATTGCGCTGCGCGTGCTAGAAGATAGCGGCTATTACTGCATTGATAACCTGCCTGCCACACTGCTGCCACAAATTTCGCACCACCTAGATGTGACAAATCTGGATGCGACAAATCAACACAAAGTGGCGATTAGCATAGATAGCCGCAGTGCCGCGCTAGAAGCGCTGCCCAACGCGATTGATATGCTTAAACATAGCAATAACTCAGTGCAAGTGCTGTTTTTAGAATCCTCAGTCGAAACCTTGGTCAAGCGCTTCTCTGAAACGCGGCGCAAGCACCCGCTTAGCAATGCTAACACCACGCTAGCAGAAAGCATTTTGCACGAGCGCGAATTGCTATCCAACATTGTTGAGATTTCGCACCATATTGACACCAGTAATTTAAGCGCCAATAGCTTGCGTACTTATATTCGCGAGCTTATTTTAAAAGCAGAAGATACCCAGCACGACAATAATCAAAACAGTAGTTTAGTATTGCTATTTACCTCGTTTGGCTTTAAAAACGGCATTCCGCTAGATGCAGATTTTGTGTTTGATGTGCGCAGCTTGCCCAACCCGCATTACGACCCCATATTAAAACCATTGACAGGTAAAGATGCGCCTGTGCAGGCGTTTTTGCAAAAAGAGCCTAACGTGAACGAAATGCTGAAAGACATACAACAATACATAGCGAAATGGCTGCCCAGCTTTATTAATGATAACCGCAGTTATTTAACTATTGCAATTGGTTGCACCGGTGGCCAGCACAGGTCAGTTTATTTTGTAGAGCAACTTGCCAATTATTTTGGGGGCGCGCACTTTAAACAACAAAAACAAAAGGTGATGATTCGACACCGCGAACTTGATTAAGCTTGAATTTAATTAGTTGAATTGAATAAAAAAAGGTAAAGCAACATGATAGGTATTTTAATTATTGCGCATGGCAGCTTGGGCGAAAGCCTGATTGCTTGCGCCAGCCATGTGCTTGGCAAAACGCCGCCGCAATTGGCACATTTTGCGGTAGGCACTAATGACGACCCAAGCGATTTACTGCCAAAAGCGCAACAAGTGTTAGAAAAACTAAATACTGGCGAAGGTGTCATTGTGCTATCGGATATGTATGGTGCCACACCGTGTAATTTGGTGACTAAATTGCTCTCGCCTAGCCATGTAGAAGGTGTTGCGGGCGTAAATTTACCCATGTTAGTGCGCGTGTTGAATTATCGTGATAAACCAATTAAAACTTGCGTAGAAAAAGCCTTAAGTGGCGGCCGCGATGGTGTGGTGCATTTTACTAAAACTGGCTGTGACCATAACAAATAACCTAATAAATAAAAAATAAATTATGCTTAAAAAAGACATTGAAATTATCAACAAACTTGGCCTGCATGCACGCGCCAGTAGCAAACTCACGCAAACTGCCAGCCAATTTAATGCTGAGATTTGGATAGAAAAAAATGGCCGCAAAGTAAACGCCAAAAGTATTATGGGTGTAATGATGCTGGCGGCTGGCATGGGCTCTGTGATTGGCTTGGAGGCCAATGGCGCAGACGAAGCTGAAGCGATGGCAGCCCTGCATACATTAATTAATGATTACTTTGGTGAGGGCGAATAGTTGCTACAGACTCAAGCAAAATCTAGTTTTAGCATGCATGGCATTGGCGTGTCTGGCGGCATTGCCATTGGTCGCGCGCATTTGGTCTCAAATGCGCTGCTAGAGGTTGTGCATTATCAACTGCCGCAACACTTAGTTGATGACGAAATTAAGCGCTTTGACGATGCGATAAATACAGTAAAAAAAGATTTAGAAGTGATTCGCAATTCGCTCTCAAAAAATGCGCCAGCTGAATTGAGCGCGTTTATTGGCACACATTTAATGATGTTGGCCGATAAATCATTATCAGAAATACCCAAAGAACTCATTCGCAAAGAGCAATGTAATGCCGAATGGGCGATTAAGCAGCAAATGGACGACATTGTGGCGCAGTTTGAGGCGATAGAAGATGCCTACTTGCGTGAGCGCCAACACGATGTTGTGCAGGTGGTGGAACGCGTGATTAAAGTTTTGCTAGGGCACCCTGCACCTGGCCAAACTAAAATAAAGCAAAATGAAAACGCCGTTATATTGGTTGCGCATGATATTTCACCAGCTGATGCCATTCAGTTTAAGCAACATAATTTTGCGGCATTTATTACCGACGTTGGCGGCGTTACATCGCACACCGCCATTTTAGCGCGTAGCCTGAATATTCCATCTATCGTTGCCCTGCAACGCGCACGCGATTTAATTAACGATGGCGAGCTGATTATTGTCGATGGCAGTTTAGGTGTGGTTATTGCCAACCCATCGGCTGAAATTTTAGCCGAATACAAGCTGCGCCAAGAACAATTTGAACTTGAGCAACAAAAGCTAAAACGCATAAAATCAACCAAAGCCGTTACCATGTGCGGTATGGCGATAGAGCTGCAAGCCAATATTGAAGTGCCTGAGGACGTGGCTGCGGTGAAAGCTTCTGGCGCGACTGGTATTGGGCTATATCGCACCGAATTTTTGTTTATGAACAAACGTGAAATGCCCGATGAAGAAGAGCAATTTCAAGCCTATAAACAAGTGGCAGAGGCCATGCACGGCATGCCAGTGACCATTCGTACGCTCGATTTGGGCGCAGATAAACAGATGAACCCTGATACGGTAAGCAATTGTGCCAACCCCGCACTAGGCCTACGCGCGGTGCGTTTATGCCTAAGCGAGCCGCAAATTTTTCATACACAACTGCGCGCGCTGTTACGCGCATCACATTTTGGCAATATTAAAATTCTCATCCCCATGCTGTCTACTTTGGGCGAGCTACGACAAACTAAATTATTGTTAGAGCGTGCCAAGTTAAGTTTACGCAAACAAAATATTCCGTTTAACGAGAACATTACGCTAGGCGGCATGATTGAAGTGCCTGCCGCCGCCATTAATGCCGAAGCATTTGCTAAAGAGCTGGATTTTATGTCGATTGGCACTAACGATTTAATTCAATACACGTTGGCGATTGACCGCACTGATGATGAGGTAGCGCATTTGTATAATCCGCTGCATCCATCGGTGTTAAAACTAATCTCCATCACCATTAAAGCGGGTGCAAAACTAGGCAAACCTGTGGCTGTGTGTGGCGAAATGGCAGGCGATGCAAAGCTAACTAAGTTATTGATTGGAATGGGTTTACGTCAACTTTCTATGCATCCTAGCAATGTTTTAAGTGTTAAGCAGCAAATTTTGCGTAGCCAAATGACTAAGCTTAATAGTAATGCGCGTAAAGTGTTAAGTCATAGCGATTTAGAAAAAATTGAACCTCTGGTAGCTAAATTTAATCTCTATTAATTAGAAAAGGAATCATCATGGTTGACCAAATAGAAAATGAAGTTAAAAGTGATATTGCAGCACCTAACATTACTGCGCCAAGTAACGATGATAAAAATATCGCCACCATCACCCATTTGGCGGGCACGGTGTTCTTTTTTATCCCCGCTTTAGTGGTGTGGATACTCAAAAAAGATGACAGCGCCTACTTGGCAGATCAATCGAAAGAAGCCTTGAATTTTCAGATTACTGTTGCAATTGCCATGTTTCTGGCGCAATTACTGTTATGGGTACTGATTGGCTTTGCACTAGTACCACTTGTTTGGCTATTAAACATTATATTTTGTATTATCGCCGCCATCGCCACCAGCAAGGGCGACACTTATCGTTATCCCTTGTGCTTAAGGCTAATAAACTAAACTAGTATTTTTTAGAAAGAATTTTTGTGTCAAATCCATTATTACACGCTTCTAACCCATTGTTATACTTGGCAGGCCTACCTAAATTTAACGAGATTCAACCAGCGCATGTTTCGCCTGCGCTGGATGCACTTTTAAGTGAAGGCAAGCAAATCATTGATGCCCTAGCAACCAATAGTGACGTGCCCTCCTGGCAGGGCTTTGCCGTTAAATTAGAAGATTTGGATGAAAAAATAAGCCGCGCCTGGAGCCAAGTAGGTCACATGAACGCGGTAGTCAATAGCCCAGAGCTGCGCGAAGCTTATAATACCAATTTGGCGAAATTAACTGATTTTTACAGTGATTTAGCGCAAGATGAGCGACTTTACGGGAAGTACCGTGCTATTCAACAAAGCCAAGAATTCAAACAACTCAACCCAGCGCAGCAAAAAATTATAAGCAACGAAGTACGTGATTTTAAACTGGGCGGGGCAGAATTACCCGTAAAAGAAAAAGCGCGCTTCAAAGTCATTAGTGAAGAGCTATCGAAACTAAGCAGCAAGTTTGAGGAAAACGTACTAGATACCACCAACGAATACGCGCTTTATGAAACCGACCTAAACAAGCTCACTGGTATTCCTGAAGATGTTTTGCAAGCGGCGGCTGAAGCTGCAAAAGCTGATAGTAAAGATGGTTACAAATTTAGCCTGCACTTTCCCAGCTACTTACCAGCGCTGCAATATGCAGATAGTCGCGAACTGCGCGAATCGCTTTATCGCGCTTATGCCACGCGCGCGAGCGAGTTCGGGAAGCCAGAATTTGATAACACACCGATTATTACACAGCTACTAAAACTGAAACAAGAAGAAGCCAAACTGCTGGGCTTTAACAACTTTGCCGAGTTGTCACTCACCACCAAAATGGCCGATACGCCCAAGCAAGTGATTGATTTTTTACATAATTTAGCCAGCAAAGCCAAACCTTATGCCGTGCAAGATATGACGGAACTGACTGACTATGCAGCAAAACTTGGCATTTGTGACATGCAAGCGTGGGATGTTTCTTATGTGAGCGAAAAGCTGCGCGAAGATAAATATGCGTTTTCAGATTTAGAGGTGAAGCAATACTTTCCTGAAGCGAAAGTGATGGCGGGTTTATTTAAAGTCATCGAGACTATTTTTGGCGTATTTGTGCAAAAAACTGAATCGCCCACTTGGCACGAAAATGCCCATTTTTACAGCATTACGCGGCCAAATGGCAGCCAAAAAGAAACGCTAGTTGGCCAATTTTATTTAGACCTTTACGCGCGCAACAACAAACGTGGTGGCGCTTGGATGGATGAAGCGATTACGCGCCGTGTAGTCGATGGCAAACTGACCACACCTGTTGCTTATCTCACTTGTAACTTTTCTGCGCCTGTCGGCGGCAAGCCTGCGCTGTTCACGCATGATGAAGTAATAACGCTGTTTCACGAGTTTGGCCATGGCTTGCACCACATGCTGACAGAGGTAAATGATTACAGCGTTTCTGGCATAAAAGGCGTGGAATGGGACGCAGTGGAGTTGCCCAGCCAGTTTATGGAAAACTTTTGCTGGGAATGGGACGTGCTGCGCCACATGACGCAACATGTGGAAACTGGCGCGCAGTTACCGCGCGAATTGTTCGACAAAATGGTCGCTGCCAAAAATTTTCAAGCAGGTATGCAAACCGTACGCCAAGTTGAGTTTTCGCTGTTCGACATCACCTTACATTCTGCTTTCGACCCAAACGGCAGTAAAACGCCATTACAATTAATTGAAGAAATCCGCGACCAAGTAGCCGTGGTGCGCCCACCTGTTTGGAACCGCTTCCCCAATAACTTTAGCCACATTTTCGCAGGTGGCTACGCAGCGGGTTATTACAGCTACAAATGGGCAGAAGTGCTAAGCGCCGATGCCTACAGCTTGTTTGAAGAACACGGTGGTTTAAGTGCTGAAGCGGGCCAAAAATTTTGGCAAGAAATTTTGTCAAAAGGCGG
>JANOYU010000138.1:0-21479 GCA_031429035.1 Methylophilaceae bacterium | reverse complement strand
GCCAGAAGCCTTTGCCGTGGTGCGTGAAGGCAGCGTGCGCGCGCTTGGCATGCGCCATTTTGATGTGCAACTGATTGGTGGCATGGTGATTAACGGCGGCAAAATTGCCGAAATGGGCACTGGCGAAGGTAAAACTTTGGTCGCCACCTTGCCGCTTTACCTAAACGCCATTTCTGGTAAAGGCGCGCATTTAGTCACGGTGAATGACTATTTAGCCAAGCGCGATGCTGAATGGATGGGAAAGTTATACAACTTTTTAGGTTTAAGTGTTGGTATTAATTTATCGCAAATGCAGCATGACGCCAAACAGTTGGCCTACGCAGCGGATATTACTTACGGCACCAATAACGAATTTGGTTTTGATTACCTGCGTGACAATATGGTGTTTACTGCCGAAGAGCGTGTGCAACGCAAATTGACTTTTGCATTGGTCGATGAAGTTGATTCAATTTTAATTGATGAGGCGCGTACGCCACTGATTATTTCTGGTCAAGCCGAGCATAGCATTGATTTATATACGCAAATTAACGCAGTAGCATTACAGCTAACTATGCAAAAAGAAGAAACTGGCGATGGCGATTTTTGGGTAGATGAAAAAGCGCAAACGGTAACCATGAGTGAGGCTGGTCACGAGCGTGCGGAAGAAATTTTAACCAGCTCAGGCTTATTGCCAGTAGGTTCTAGCTTGTACGACCCGGCTAATATTACGTTAGTGCATCATTTGTATGCTTCGCTGCGCGCACAAAATCTGTTCAAATTAGATCAACATTTTGTGGTCGATAATTGCGATATTGTGATTGTTGATGAATTCTCTGGCCGTAAAATGCCAGGTCGTCGCTGGTCTGATGGGCTGCACCAAGCGGTAGAGGCCAAAGAAGGCGTGGAAATTCAAAAAGAGAACCAAACGCTGGCCTCAATCACTTTTCAAAACTACTTCCGTATGTATGAAACGCTTAGCGGCATGACCGGTACGGCGGATACCGAAGCTTATGAATTTAACCAAATTTACGGCCTAGAAACGGTGGTGATTCCAACCCATCGCAATAAAATTCGTAAAGATGCCATGGATAAAGTGTATCGCACCTCGGCCGAGAAATATAATGCGGTGATAGAAGATATTAAGCAATGCCAAGCCATTGGCCAGCCAGTGTTGGTGGGTACGACTTCAATTGAAAACTCTGAAATTATTTCAAGTTTTTTAAGCAAAGCAAACTTAAAGCATGAAGTGCTAAACGCCAAACAGCACGAGCGCGAAGCGCACATTATTGCTGAGGCAGGCCAACCAAGTGCCATTACCATTGCCACCAATATGGCAGGCCGTGGCACTGATATTGTGTTAGGTGGTAACGTAGAAGCTAGTATGAATGCGGCTCACAGCGATGCTAATTTAACTGATGCAGAAAAAGAAGCTAAAGCAGTACAAATAAAAGCTGATTGGCAACAACGCCACGATGCGGTACTAGCTGCGGGCGGTTTGCATATTATTGGTACCGAGCGCCATGAATCTCGCCGTGTTGATAATCAATTGCGTGGACGTTCTGGTCGCCAAGGTGACCCAGGTTCTAGCCGTTTTTACTTAGGTTTAGATGATCAATTGCTGCGTATATTCTCGGGCGATCGCGTCTCTGCAATTATGGAACGCCTAAAAATGCCAGAAGGCGAGGCGATTGAACATGCCATGGTTTCGCGGGCTATTGAAAACGCGCAACGCAAAGTAGAAGGCCGTAACTTTGATATTCGTAAGCAATTGTTAGAGTTTGATGATGTTTCTAACGACCAAAGAAAGGTCATATACGAGCAACGTAATGAGCTACTAGAAGCCACCGATATTGGCGACACCATTACTGCCATGCGCGGCGATTCATTAAGTAGCATGATTGCAACGCATGTGCCGCCAGGTAGCGTAGAAGAGCAATGGGATATTGCAGCGCTAGAAAAAGAGCTAAACGAAGAAGCGGGCTTAGATTTGCCACTGCAAAAAATGTTAGAAGATAACCCAGACTTGCATGAAGAAACGTTGCGCGAACATGTTTTTGCGGCGGCAGATAGTGCATACAAAGCCAAAGAAGCGCTGGCCAGTGCTGACACCATGCGTCAGTTTGAACGCTCTGTCATGTTGCAAAGTATAGATTTGCATTGGCGTGAGCATTTGGCTGCGCTAGATCATTTGCGCCAAGGCATACATTTGCGCTCATACGCGCAAAAAAACCCGAAGCAAGAGTATAAGCGCGAGGCATTTCAGCTGTTTGAAGGTTTGCTCAACACGGTAAAATCAGAAGTGACAAAAATCACCATGCTAGTGCAAGTGCGCCAACAAGAAGAGTTAGAGCCAGTGGAGACAGTATCGAACGTGGCCAACGTACAATATCAGCATGCAGACTTTGATGAAGCCCTGGCAAATGCGCCCGGTGAATTTAGTGCCGAAGAGCAAGCACAAATGGCGGGCGGTAACACCATTATGCGCGACGGCGTAAAAGTGGGTCGTAACGACCCATGCCCATGCGGCAGCGGCAAAAAATACAAACAATGCCACGGTAGTTTAAGCTAATAAATTTATGGCAGAAAAAGAAGTTCAATCGCCATGTATTGGCGTATGTAGCATGGATGACAGCACAGGTTTATGCCTAGGCTGTTATCGCAACATGGATGAAATACAAGGCTGGTGGGATTTAGACAATACGCAAAAACAAGCGGTGGTAGATTTAGCCAGCGCGCGTGAAGTCGCACAGTTTAACTAAGTATATTTCTGCTATTTTTAGTTTAATTATTTAGCACGCCTGCAAGCCGCTCTGCTATTGGCTCGCAGAGCATCTATTTCAGCTCGTATTCATTTTGTGCTGCCCACAACAGCTTGTTGTTTGGCTAAATCGGCCAAAATTTCTGCACCAAAATTAATAATCGCCTCTGGGTTAGGGTGCTGCATTGCCAGTGCAATATTGATTAATGCTTGCTCGCCTGTCATGTTTTTTTCTTTTATTAGCGCTAGTAACCGAAACGTCATCGGGTTCAGCTCAATAAATTTCACGGTGAATTCTGCGTTTCTAAATACCAAAAAATAGGTTTTTTCAGGTGCTTTTGGCTGCTTAGTTTTAGATATTTTATGCACTGCAAAATCGTATTCTAGCAACATATGGGCGAGCGTCAGCACAGGTTTTTCATGCAATAAATCGGTGTGTTCGCTTAAATTGACTTGCGTGGCTTCCATTGAGCTGACTGCTAACTCCACCCATTCATAATGCGCCAACTGATTTAAAAATTTGGGCAGCGCCAAAAAAGCAAGTTGCGTAGTTTGCGTATTTAAAAACTGCAAAAATTGCTGCGGAATTTCTCTAAAAATGGGGCTTTGTGCAGGGTAACTTTTAACGAACCCACGAACTAACTGCTTCCAAGCGCGCTTGCCTATGACTTTTTGACACACTGGAAAGCACACCGAAACAGATTCGAAAATATTATTAAACACAGCGTTGGTATAAGTCGCCATGCGCGTAGCGTTAACGCCTGCAGGTTTTTTGTGTGATGTTGGGTTACGAATATGCGCAGTAAATTGTTGCTGATAACGTTGAAAAGCAAGCATTTTAAGCGATGCTCTGGAAGGCAGTATCTATGCGGCTTGCAGGTCTGTTTTTTTGGCTCTTATGGTTTTGATGTGTATTGTTAGCTTGAATTTGCGCAATTTTGTTCACTTCGCGCATGAGTTTTGGCAGCGGCGGAATATTGCTATCGCGTTCTAGCAGCGTTGGAAAAGTGCCAAATAACTTATACGCTTCGTTTAACAATTGCCACACGGGGTCTATCACATCGGCGCCATGCGTATCGATTAACAAGTCTGGCGTTTGCTGATAATGGCCAGCGACATGGCCGTAAACGATTCTATCTTTTGGAATTTGGCGCAAAAACGCATAAGGGTCAAAGCTAAAATTCACGCTGTTCACATAAATATTATTAATATCTAAGTGTAGCCAACAATCGGCTTCTACTAAAACTGCGTTTAAAAAATCAATCTCAGATAGGCTAGAAATTGGCGCAGCGGCGTAAAAAGAGGCGTTTTCTATCGCAATTTTTTGCCCTATAATATCTTGCGTTTGACGGATACGCGCTGCCACATATTTCACAGCTTCCTCGGTAAATGGAATCGGCAATAAATCGTATAAATAACCCGTTTTACCATGGTAATTGTCAGAGCAATAACTTAAATGCTCGGTATAAAGAGGTATTTTATTGGTGCTTAAAAATTGTTTTACTTGCTTTAAAAACGCCACATTTAGCGCATCAGGCCCACCAAGGGATAAACATAAACCGTGGCAAACAATCGGATAACGCTCAACAAACCAGGCTAGGTCTTGCGTATGTTTGCCACCTGCGCCTAGCCAGTTTTCTGGGGCAATTTCGACAAAATTAATGTTGGAGATGGAGGAGTTATTAAAAAGACTTTGGATTTGGGGAATCAGCTCGCGCTTTAACCCCAAACCCACGCCTCGAATGTCAGCGAGTGTTGACATAATGAAACTAACTTAGTGTGCGCAAGAACCTTCTTTGCCTTTTTCCGCGCCACAGCTGCCTTCTTTACCTTTAGCCGCGTCTTTTTTCATATCAGCACCGCATTTGCCTTCGCCACATTTGCCATCTTTCATTTCTTTTGCACCCGATTTTTTCATTTCGGCACCGCATTTACCTTCGCCGCATTTGCCATCTTTCATTTTGTCACCTTCGTGATGGTCAGCCACTTGGTAGCCTTTTGCCATAGATTTAATGGCAAATGGGTTTTCTGCCGCGTTAATGCTTGCCGCGCCAATTGATAATACGAATGCGCCTGAAACCGCTAATGCCACTGCTTTTGTCGAGATAGTCATGTGTAATTCCTTGTATATTTAAAAAGTTTACGATTGCGCAGAATTTGCGGCAATCAAGTCCGTGATGCGTTGTTTAGCACTAGCTGGCATTATGATGGTGTCATCGTTTTCAATGGCGCTGGCGGTTAATTTTAGGTTAACGCGTAAAGTTTGCAGTTGTTGACTAAAGCGTTTGCAATATTTGCAAATAAGTAGATGTAGTTGCAAGGCAAAACGTTCCCGTATCGTTAATGGACGATCTAGCGATTGTGAAATGATTTGGCTTGCATTTTTACAGCTCAACATTTTAAACTTTCTCTATCCTAATTTTAATGGCCTAGCCAATTGATTTCTAAACACTTTCTTAATCCCAAGCGCGCTCTATAAAGCATCACCCAAGCATTGGTCGGGCTGATATTCAGTTCCTTACAAATTTCTTCGTTATCGGTTTCTTGCACATCGCGCAACATAAATATTTGTGCCGATTTAGCTGGTAATTTATCCATACAGGTTTGCAACACGCCTAAAAACTGTTTTTGCTCTAGCGCGTTTTCTGGCATATCCCACTTAAGCGGCTTGTCCGCCCAATGCCCAGCGTCGTCAAAAAAATCATCCACATTGGCATCTTCGTCATCTAGCAAATCACTGGCTGCAATTTCACGTACGTTTTTGCGCATCACATCAATAATTTTATGCTTTAAAATACCTGTTAGCCAAGTACGTGGCGCAGATTGCTCGGCAAAGCTGGGGCTTTTTATGGCTGCTAAAAAAGTTTCTTGCACCACATCTTCAGCCAAATGCGGATCGCGCAGTCGCGCTAAGGCAAAGCGATACAAATAATCGCTATGCTCGTTTAGCCAATTGTGTAAGTTTGCGGTGGTCATTAATTCGCGTTATTTAGTTTCTGTTGCAGCAATTGTACATAATTGTCGCTATCTAGTGCGGTCTTATTGCGTTGCGCCTGCCAAATAGATTCGGCCAAACATTCTAAAATAGCGTGTTGTGCAGCGTGGTCTTCTTGATATTTAGTTTGCAATTGCGCATAAATAGTTGCAATGCCAATTGGCTGGTTTATGCTTATTTGCTCGAGTATAGAAAGATGTAAACTCATGTGTAAAAAAGGGTTAGTTTCGCCAAATTCAGGAAAGTATTCTTGATGTTTAAATTGCTCAGGTTTGTCTAAAATTGCATGATATTCAGGGTGCATGTGCATCACGCCCAAGCCAATTTTTTCTAAATCGGTAAGTATTTGCTGCGCCTTAAATTTTGCCCACGCGTCAAAAAAGAACGCGCGTACTTCATCGCGGCTAGGATTAAATAAGCTCATAAATAGTCATAACTTAAGTACATTACTTTTAGCAAACAATGCTAATACAGCAGAATATTGCAGCAACTCGTTGACACCAGCAATCGGCGCTATTTCACCATTGCCATAAAAACCGATCAGCGGTAAATCGGGAAACAAAGTTTTAATTAAGGCTAAATCTTGGTCTTGCCCGTTATAAAAATACGGCCCACGTCCTAGGCAAGAAAATAACAAACCAAATTGTGGTTCAGTTTCTAGCTGGCGTCTAAGCACACTCGCCGTTTTCACAATGTCAATTTGCGCCGCATCAATATCGCGTATTGCCCAACTTAGCCAATCGCCTTCTTTTAGCGATTTGGTTAGCGTAATAGATTCAGCGTCTTGATTGACAATAATCAGCGAGGCCAAATTGCAGTCGCCGCGCTCAATTGCGCTGGCTTTATTGGCATATACCGCCATCAATTGGTGATACGGAATATCGTCATGGTTAATGGCGATATCTTGTTTCTTGCAGGCAGAAAATAAAGTGTTAAGCGCTGGTAAATTGGCCAGCGAAACCAAATCGGTGCCCTTGCTTTTAGTGATGCGCCGAGGCGATGAAATAAGCTGCAAACCGTGCGAAGCGCCAACGGCAGCCAGCATATTTTCTAAGGTCACTTCGCAATAACCCTGCGTGTTGCCCTTGCCATTTTGCCACACCGAAAACTGGCCTTGCCCAAGCGCATCGCCAGAAACGCCGCCGAATCTAGGGCTTTCGTTAGCATTCAACCAAGTGGTATTGATGGCATTGGGCGCGGTTAAAGTGAGTAATAAATCGTTATTATTGCCAATTGCATGGCCAAAATTTATGTCAGAAAACACCATGGCAGCAGCAGCGGGGCTGTCTATCACCCAATCTTCTTCGGTAAAAATACCAGTGGCCGAGCAGCCAATAACTTGCGTGCAACTGGCCGCTTTGGCGGCGGCTTTTATGGCAGATTGTGGGTCGGCCGCGAACTCGGATGTTAAAAATAGCAATACGCTGGAAGGCGCATGGATATTGGCTTTCAGCATAGCTGATTCTACCGCCATGGCAGCTAAATCTGCACTTGCAGATTTGCCGATAGCAAGGCCAGTGGCGACTTTCATGCTTCCTCACCTGCCATTAAATGTATTTTTGGAATTGCTTTATCTTTGTATTCACACAAATCGACAATGCAGCACTCGCCACATTTTGGGCTGCGCGCAGTACAAGTATAACGGCCATGCAATATCAACAAATGGTGCGCATCTTGCATAAATTGTTTGGGAATGGTTTTTAAATATTTCTGCTCAACTTGCAGCACGTTTTTGCCAACGGCTAGTTTTGTGCGGTTGCCCAGCCGAAACAAATGCGTATCGACCGCAATCGTTGGTTGGCCAAACGCGGTATTTAAAATAACGTTGGCAGTTTTACGGCCCACCCCTGGTAATGCTTCGAGAGCCGCTCTGGTATTGGGCACCAGAGCATCGTGCAAATCTATTAATTGCTTACAACAAGCAATTACATTTTTCGCTTTGGCGTGATAAAGCCCGATAGTTTTGATATAACTTTCTAGCCCTGCAATACCTAAAGCAAAAATCGCTTGTGGCGTGTTGGCCACGGCAAATAGCTTGCGCGTGGCAATATTAACGCCTTTATCAGTCGATTGTGCCGATAAAATGACAGCGATTAGCAGCTCGAATGTATTGCTGTGTGCTAGCTCAGTAGTAGGTTGTGGAATGGCAATAGACAAACGCTTAAAAATCTCAAAGCGTTTGTCTGCGTTCATTGCGGCTAAGTCTTAATTTGCAGGCTTAAGCGCACCACCGCCTTGCGGCGTGGCTTTCGCTTGACGTGCCCCAGCCCAATTGCGCGCTGCAATTAAACACGCCAAGCCCAAAAAAGCTCCTGGCGGTAAAATGGCCAATAAAAAGCCATGGTAATCGGGAATCACCGTGATAACATATTGCTTAAAGTTTGGCCCAAAGGCTAAATCTAAACCGCTAAACAGCGTGCCTTTGCCAATTATCTCGCGCATACCACCCAAAATAGCCAGCACAATTGTCAGGCCTAAGCCCATCATAAAGCCATCCCACATGGCGGGTGCAGGCGGATTTTTAGCGGCAAAACTTTCTACCCGCGCTAATACAATACAATTAACCACGATGAGTGGAATAAAAATACCCAGCACTTTATGCAGCGGCTCGGCAAAGCCATGAATGGTTAAGTCAATCACTGTCACCAGCGCGGCGATGACCAAAATAAACACCGATACGCGAATTTCACTAGGCACAAACTTGCGCACGGGCGATACCGCACCATTGGCCGCCGCCATCACAAATGCGGTAGCTAAGCCCAAGCTAATGCCATTGACAATAGAGGTGGTAATGGCCAGCGTTGGGCACAAGCCCAGCAGCTGCACCACGCCTGTATTTTGTTTCCATAATCCGTTATGGGCTATTTCTTTGTATTGGTTCATCTGGTTTACCCTTTTGCAAATAAAGTTTGTTTATTTGCCTCAAAATATTGCAGTGTTTTATGCACTGCTTTTACGATGGCGCGCGCAGTAATGGTGGCGCCCGCCATATAGTCATAATCGCCACCATCTTTTTTTACATTCCAGCTTGTATCGTTATCTTTTGTGAGTAATTTATGATCAAAAAGTTTAATCCAATTGCCTCTGGCAATATCAATATAATCGCCCAAACCAGGTGTTTCTTTATGTGTTAGCACGCGCACGCCACTAATTTCGCCATTATATTTAATGGCAATTAGCAGCTTAATATCGCCACTGTAACCATCGTGCGCAATCGCTTCTAAAATCACCGCCTCTGGCTTGCCAGCTATGCGCGCACGATTAGCAATGGTGGGCAACTTATTACCCAGCAAGACGTTTGGCGCAATCCTCAGCGTATCTTTTAAAATATCATTATCGTGCATATTATCTGGCACAATTTGCCTAAATAGCCCCAAGCGTGCCACTGCCTCACTTTTTTCAATCGGCGTTTTGGTAATTTGAAACACATAAGCCAACAACGCGGTAAACACCAATGCAAATGCAATTAGCGTGAGTGCGGTTTTACTAGCATGTTTAATAATGGTTTCAGACATCGCTTAACTTTTTAAAAATGAATATAGCAAAGCCAGACGAGGCGTGCGCCAAAAAAGTTAGCGCCACATATGGGTTATATGTGAGGAGTATTTTTTGATGCGCAACGCCGAAGTGCGAAGCTATTTTCATTTTGAATGACCAAACACACGCGGTTGTGTGTAAGTGTCTATTAATGGCACACAAACATTCATAAATATCACCGCAAATGCCACGCCATCGGGGTAGTTGCCATACACGCGCACCAAATAGGTAATCACCGCCACACCCGCCGCAAACCATAACTTGCCTTTTGGTGTGGTCGGCCCACTAACTGGGTCGGTAATAATAAAAAATGCGGCTAGCATGCTGGCACCACTAAATAAATGTAACATTGGCGAAGCAAAATATGTCGGGCTAATCAGCCAAAATACGCCAGAAATAGCCGCTAGCGCCGCCAAAAAAGCGGTAGGTAAATGCCAGCTAATAATTTTTTGTTGCCACAGATACAGCCCGCCCAACAAATAGCCAAAGGTTACGTATTCTGCCCCTTTGCCGCCAAATGTACCAAATAATGGCGCTTGCGTAATCGCGTTTACCTCGTGTTTTAACTTTAATTCTGTTTTTAAATAGTCTAGCGGCGTAGCGCTAGTCACCGCATCTAGCTTAATATCTTGTGGTAAAAGCCCGCTAAAAATAAACTGTAATTGGTCTGCAAAACTTAATTTTGTTTGCGCTAACGACAGCGCCGCTGGCCACTTGGTCATTAATACGGGAAACGAAATAATCAACACCGCATAACCTATCATGGCCGGGTTAAAGGGGTTGTAGCCCAAACCACCATATAAATGCTTGGCAATGACGATTGAAAACAACGTGCCCACCACAATCAACCACCATGGCGCAAGCGGCGGAATCGCCAACGCCAATAACCATGCGGTTGTCACGGCACTGTAATCTGTTAAAAATGGTTTTATTGGCCGCTTACGAATTTTTAGCATGGCCGCCTCAGCAGCCAGCGCGGTGGCGGTTGCAAGCGCAATGGTCACCAAAATGCCGCCGCCAAATACCCATACGTAAGCGATGATGCCAGGCAAAAGCGCTAGCAACACTTTTAGCATGATGGCGCCGACTGAAGGCGCGTCTGAAATATAAGGGCTACGGTTCAAAAGTTGTTCTCAATCTATCACTAATATTTCAAAAGTTCGTCATTCCCACGAAGGCGGGAATCCATTTTGAGTATTGTTTTCGCCTTTAAGCGAGTTACTTTATCTCCGCACTTCAGCTTGCTGTCAGGGGTTTCTAAAACCCCTAGGCACATACCGATTTGCTTCAATTAACAAATTCTATCATTCACCACTTTTTATTGCTTCTGCCGCTGCTTTGGCGGCTTTGGCTTTTGCAATCGCTGCAGCGATTTTGGCTTGCTTGTCTTTATCTATGCCAGCATCAATATTTGGAGCTTCTAATCCGACTTCCTTACGCCTTGCGTCAATTTCTGCAATTTCTTTTTTTGTGGTTTCGTCAGCATCCACTACATTTTTTGGTGCAATATTCGCTGCGGCTTTGGCAGCTTTTGCGCGCTCAATGGCGGCGGCAATAGTGGCTTGTTTTGCAGCTTTTTTAATGGCTTCATCATCACCTATCGGTAGAGCATCGCCAGAAGCCGCATGGTTATTGGCTTGCAGGGCACCATTTTCCGCTCTAGTGTTATTTGTGTCAGTTGCAAGCGCTTTTTCTGCAGCTAATTTAGCGGCTGCAACTTTGCCTGCCTCGGCACGCTCTGCATGTTTTTGCGCGCGTTCTAGTTTTTCGCGCTCAATCCGCGCCAGCCTAAAATCATTGCGCTCGCGCGCTAAATCGGCCGCTTCTTTGGCTTTATCAACTGCAATAATTTCACTTTTGGCATAGCGATAATATTGCACCAGCGGGATATTGCTGGGGCAAACGTAACTACACGCGCCGCATTCGATGCAATCGAAAAGTTTGTAATCTTGCGCTTTTTCAAAATTATCCGCTTTGGCAAACCAGTAAAGTTCTTGCGGTTGTAAATTCACCGGGCAAGCATCGGCACAACGCGCACAACGGATGCATGGCATAGCCGGTGGTGGCGCTGCAAACAAGCTGGGCGAAGCCGCAATAATGCAGTTTGCGGCCTTGGTTATTGGCACATTTTCATCTGGCAGCGCAAAGCCCATCATGGGGCCGCCCATAATAAAGTGGCTGGTATCTGCTTTGGCGCCACCTGCGGCGGCCACTAAATGCAGCAAGGGCGTGCCAAATAACACTTCAAAATTTTGTGGTGCGTGTACATTACCGGTCATCGATACGATGCGGCTGATGCTGGGTTCACCCAGCTCAAAATAACGGTACAGCGCCACCACGGTGGCCACGTTAAACACTTGCAAGCCAACTTCTGTCGAGCGTTTATCATGTGGAATCTCGGTGCCTAACACTAAATGCACCAGCCTGCGCGCGTCGCCGCTGGGGTAAAGTGTAGGCACAACTTTAACAACATAGTTAGTGCTTACTACGGCCGCTTGCATTGCGGCGGTAGCTTCTGGCTTGTTGTCTTCTATGCCTATAATGACATTTTCTGCACCCAATAAATGTTGCGCAATAGCAATACCTTTAATAATTTCATCGGCACGCTCGCGCATTAGCATATCGTCACAACTAATATAGGGTTCGCACTCGGCAGCATTAATCACTAAGGTATGCACGCCACTTTTACCATCATTGCGCAGTTTAATATGCGTGGGAAAAGTAGCGCCGCCCAAGCCAACAATGCCAGATATACGCAAGCTGGCGACTAAGTTTTTACGTTCTACCTTTCGCCAATCTTGAGGTGTTTTTTCTATCCAAGTATCTTTGCCATCGGGCGTAATGGTAATACATCTATCAGGCAAACCAGAAGGGTGCGGAATGACTGCATCTTCAATTGCCAAAATAGTGCCAGAAGTGGGCGCATGAATGGCGGCAGACACCGCGCCTTCTGCCTCGGCAATCAGTTGGCCTTTTAGCACATGCTCGCCAATTTGCACTTTTACTTTTGGAATATTGCCCACGTGTTGGCGCAGCGGCAGCACTATTTTTGTTGGCAAAGCTAATGCGCCAATCGGTAATTGGGTAGATTGCGCTTTATTTTCAGGCGGATGTACGCCGCCGTGGAAAGGAAAAATCTCCTTGGCCGTTTTTAGCAAGCTGGTTAAATTAACTAATGCGTTCATTTATATTAAATACATCTTCTAAAGCGTCATCACAGGTTTAATTGGAATGGTGGGGTATTTCCACTTCCAGTTTTCGGGCGTCTCAGTAATTGGTACCATGCTAATACAATCGACTGGGCATGGCGCCACACATAGCTCGCAGCCAGTGCATTCGCTAGTAATAATGGTGTGCATATGTTTTGCCGCACCTAATATGGCATCTACTGGACAAGCTTGAATACACAGCGTGCAGCCAATACAAACTGGCTCATCAATAAAAGCCACCGCTTTGGGTTTTTCTACACCGTTTTCGGCATTGAGCGGTTTGTATTCCATGCCCATTAAATCTGCCAGTGCGTGGACACCCGCATCGCCACCAGGTGGGCATTGGTTAATATCGGCGCGACCTTCGGCAATGGCCGTGGCATAAGGTTTGCAACCAGGAAAGCCGCATTGACCGCACTGTGTTTGCGGCAAAATCGCGTCAATACGCGCGATAAGCGGATCGCCCTCAACCTTAAATTTAAGCGCCGCATAGCCAAGCAGCGCGCCCAACGTAAGCGCAAGGCCGATCATGATATACAAAGCGGTTAACACTTTTTATAAAGCTCCGAAAAATGCAAGTTTTTAAGCCAAACAAGGCGCGCACAAAAAATGATGGCGCGGCATATGGGGTATATGTAAGACGTCATTTTTTGTAAGCAACACAGTGTGGCAACAAAAATTGCATTTTTAATATTTATCAAGGCCAGCAAAGCCCATAAATGCAAGGCTCATTAAGGCAGCTGTGACCATCGCAATAGCCGAGCCTTGAAACACTTTTGGCACATCGGCCGCCTCCATACGTTCACGCATACTGGCAAATAAAATGAGCACTAGCGAGAAGCCGAGCGCACCGCCCAAACCATACAAACCAGATTCGATAATGCCTTTGCTTGCTTGCGCGTTAAGTAGTGGAATGCCCAATACCGCGCAATTGGTGGTGATAAGCGGCAAGAAAATCCCCAGCATTTGGTACAGCAAGGGAAAGCTTTTTTCCATCACCATCTCGGTAAATTGCACCACACCCGCGATAACGACAATAAACGATAATGTGCGTAAATATTGCAAGTCATTTGGTACTAATAAATATTCGTTAATGGCCCAACTAGTCATGCTGCCAATAGTGAGCACGAATGCGGTGGCGGCTGCCATGCCAATAGAGGCTTCTAATTTTTTAGAAACCCCCATAAATGGGCACAAGCCCAAAATTTTCACCAGCACAATATTATTAACTAATACCGTGCCAATTAAAATCATCATAAATTGATGAAAATTAATATCCATAATTATTTAATTTAAAACTTTCATAAGTCTTGATTATACTGTGTTTATAAGGCTTAAGAGCGGTGAATTGGCAGTAAATTCACAACAATAATCAACCAAATTACTAGCTTACGCGTTAACAAGATGCACAATATAACGCTGCTTTTATATATTAACAAAGAATATGTAATTATATTTACTGGTACTTTAGTTATATAAAGTTTTTTACAGTGCATTTTGTACATGATTTCGCATTAAACAAGCACTTTCGGTTAAAATAGGTCACTTTATTTTTGCTAGGTTTTAATATGTTGCAAGGTAGCATGGTTGCCATCGCCACGCCTATGTTTGACGATGGAAGCTTAGATTTAGACGCATTGCGCGCGCTGATTGATTGGCATGTAGAGGCTGGCACCGATGGTATTGTTATTGTTGGCACCACGGGCGAATCGCCAACAGTAGATGTGGCTGAGCATTGTTTGCTGATTAAAACCACGGTAGAGCAGGCGGCTGGCCGCGTGCCGGTGGTAGCTGGCACAGGCGCAAACTCTACTTGTGAGGCGATTGAGCTTACAGCCAAAGCCAAAACGCTAGGCGTGGATGCTTGTTTGTTGGTAACGCCGTACTACAATAAGCCGACGCAAGAGGGCTTGTATCAACACTTTGCTGCCATTGCAGCAGCAGTAGATGTGCCGCAGATTTTGTATAATGTGCCTGGCCGTACTAGTTGCGATTTGCACAACGATACCGTATTGCGTTTGGCTAGCATTAACAATATTGTCGGCATAAAAGATGCCACAGGCGGCATAGAGCGCGGCACAGATTTGTTATTGCGCTGCCCAAGCGACTTCGCTATTTATAGTGGTGACGATGCCACAGGGGCCGCATTAATGCTGCTTGGTGGACATGGTGTTATTTCTGTTACTGCTAATGTGGCACCAAAATTAATGCATGAAATGTGCGTGGCGGCGATGGCAGGCAATGTTAAAACGGCTTGCGAAATTAATGCAAAACTTTTTGCGCTGCATCAAAAATTATTTATCGAGCCCAACCCAATTCCTGTGAAATGGGTATTGCAACAAATGGGCAAAGTTAAAACGGGCATACGCTTGCCCATGGTTAATTTAAGCGCGCAATATCACGATGTATTGCGTGTTGCGATGCAGCAAGCGGGCATCAAATAAAATTTGTTAATGCTTTAAAAAAATGGTGGTAGAAATATGACACAAAAGATGACTGTAAAATTAATTAGCATAGGCTTACTTGCAATATTAATGAGCGCCTGTGATTCGATTCCATTTATCGATAATACCTCGGATTACAAAGGTGCTGGCCGCTCTAAGCCATTAGAAGTCCCGCCGGATTTAACTAGCGTCAACTCAAGCGATGCCTACAGCGTGCCAGGTGGCAGCACAACTTACAACTCTTATAATCAAGCGCAAGAAGGCCAAGAAGCTGGCGTAGAGAAAGTGTTGCCCACATCAGATGGCGTGCGCTTAGAAAAAGCAGGCGCGCAGCGCTGGTTGGTGGTAAATGCGCCAGCAGAAAAAATTTGGCCAGTGGTGCGTGAGTTTTGGATAGACCAAGGTTTTGCAGTGCGCGTAGAAAATGCCGATACTGGTGTAATGGAAACTGAATGGATAGAAGCAGATGCGATTAAAGCGCAAGATGATAAAAAAAATATTGGCGAAAAATTTGATAAATGGTTAGACAAGCTTTCTGGTTTTGCCGATAGACGTAAATTTAGAACACGTTTAGAGCGCGGTGAAAAAGAAGGCTCGACCGAGATTTATATGACGCATCGCACCGTCACCAGCGCGCCAGATGATGGTAAAAATAGAGTGCGTACAAATTATGGCGAAGTGGATACAGGTTATCGCTTAGAGGGCACAAAACCAGAAAATAAGGCAGAAGCCAATGATGGCGATTTAGATGCTGAATTATTACGTCGCTTGATGGTGAAATTAGGCGTAGAAGAAAAACGCGCACAACAAATTGTGGCTAACCCCGTCAATGAAAAACGCGCTGATGTGGTAAAAGAAGCCGATAGTAGCGTCACGCTAAGTCTAAATGACACTTACGACCGCGGCTGGCGTCGTGTTGGTTTGGCTTTGGATAGAATTGGCTTTGTGATCGAGGATAAAGATCGCTCAAAAGGCTTATTTTTTGTGCGCTATGCAGACGTGGATATTGACGATGGCCCGAAAAAGAAAAAAGGCTTAATAGATAGCCTGAAGTTTTGGGGTAAAGATGACGAAGTAGAAAATAAATCGAAACCAAAAGATGAAAAAACGGTGTTAGACAAGCTGCAGTTTTGGAAAGGTGACGAGGGGAAAACTGATCCTTCTAAACAATATCGTATTAAAGTGAGTGAAACCGATAGTGGCGCTACGCGCGTAAATGTGGTGGATAGCGACGATAAGCACAATCGCAGCACCACGGCAAACCGCATTATTGCTTTGTTATACGATCAACTGAAATAAGCTAAAAATGCGCTTCGCGGTCTGTCTTTAATTATGCGCTTCGCGGCCTGTCTTTAATTATGCGCTTCGCGGCCTGTCTTTAATTATGCGCTTCGCGTCTATGGGCAGCGGCAGTGCTGGCAACTGCATGGTAATAGAAAAAGCCGCTACACGGCTACTGCTAGATTGTGGCTTTAGCCCTAATGAAATAGTAAAACGTTTGCAGCGGCTGGATTTAGAGCCCACGCAAATAACAGGTGTTTTGGTGACGCACGAGCATGACGACCACGCCAAAGGGGCTTTTAAGTTTGCTGCTAAATTCAATTTGCCCGTGTGGCTCTCGGCTGGCAGCCTTAAAATGTGCCAACGTTATTTGCCAGAAAATGTTGAAGTAAAACTGAATATTATCGATAGTCATACACCGTTTGTTATCGAGGCGATTCAAATTAACCCTTACCCTGTGCCGCACGATGCGCGCGAGCCCACACAATTTACATTTAGCGATGGCAATTACAAGCTGGGCGTACTTACAGATGCGGGGTCTTCTACCCCACATATTGAAGCGATGCTAAGTGGCTGCGACGCACTAGTGCTAGAGTGTAATCACGATTTAAATATGTTAGAAAATGGCGCATATCCATATTCATTAAAAAAACGCGTCGGCGGCAAGTTAGGCCACTTAGATAATCAGATGGC
Source organism: Methylophilaceae bacterium (assembly GCA_031429035.1). GTDB lineage: Bacteria > Pseudomonadota > Gammaproteobacteria > Burkholderiales > Methylophilaceae > Methylotenera_A. The sequence continues at coordinate 4,583 of JANOYU010000138.1, read as the reverse complement.
TGCAGATTTGTTGGCTAAGCTAGATAATAGCAAGTTAAAACATATTGTAGCTGCGCATTTAAGTGCAAAAAATAATACACCAAATTTAGCTAAAACAGCCCTCAGTCAAACCTTGAATTGCGAGCAAAGTTGGGTAGGTATTGCAGATCAAGCAGATGGCTTTGCTTGGCGCAGTTTTAGTTAATGTCACTAAAAAAATTAACGAATTCAATTAGCAGGGATAACAAAAAAGCCGACTAGAAGTCGGCTTTTTAACATAGCTTTAAAAAACTAAAACTGTTTTTTAAATTATGGTGCTGTTGCTGGAGCAGCTTCAGCAGCAGGAGCAGCTTCAGCAGCAGGAGCTTCCATTGGAGCAGCTTCAGCAGCAGGAGCTTCAGCAGGTTTTTCGCCACAAGCAGTTAATGCTAATGCCAATAATGCAGCTAATAGAGCGGAACGTGTCATTTTTTATCCTTACGATGATGAACTAAAGTTAAACCAGTAACGGTGGACCAGCTTTAGCCCAACCGAGTGCGTGAATTTTACCAGCAATTACAGAAAATTCCAGTATTTTTTGGATTTATGCTGAATTCGCATGAAAAAAGTCGTTGATTTGCAACAATATACGCTAGTAAAGTTATTCTATTTCGATTTAGCTAATCAACTTTCACCGATAAGTTAGAACTTTGTTGGCTAGTAGATGATTGTATGCCCAAAATTTTGCGACTGACTTCGTCGTTATTTTGCATGGTGCCGCCAATATCTACCCAATTTCCAAGCTTAGTGCGTATTACCGTTGTCAATTCTTCAAAATCGATAAAACCCTGGCCGTTTAAACGTGCTATGCGCGGCGTAATTTCCAGTTCAATCTCGCTGCCTATGCTGCGCGGTCGCACTGCAAAACCCGTCGTCACTTCGTGCCAATCAGTAAATCTATCTACTTGAATATAACGGCGCGTAATGGTCACCCATTCTTGCGTAAATGGCACCAACTGGCCCACGCGAATAAATGCGCGCTCGCCATCTAACACATTAATAAACTGGTTGCTAGTTTGCCGTGTGTTACGTGTGCTGTTTTCAATGTCGATATTGCCCGAATTAGCCCGCGCTCTACGGTCGTTAGAAATGGTTACTTTGCCCACCTTTGTCGAGCCAGTCACTTCAACACGCTCTCGTTGGCTTTGCATGTTATTGCTAGTGTTTACGGTGATTTTGCGATTAACTCTAGCGGCATCCATGCTTGCCACTAGCGCTTCAATCTCACGCATGCGCTGTGGCTGCGCGCGAATTATCAACTGGTTGTCGATACCGTTAGCTACACCATCGGCGCCTACCATGGGTTCTACAAAGGGCAGTAAATCATTGGCAAAACGGTGTTGCAAAGTAAAAATTTTAAATTCAGTTTCGGCAAACGCACTGCTGCAAACCAACAATAAAATTAAAAATAAGTTTTTTAATATCATTACACTTTAACTTTTATAGCCCCAGTTTGGTTGACGACAACGCTTCGGTGGTTTCATCCATCAATTCGTCAAAGCGCATATTTAAGTTGGCGCACTCTTCCACATCATCTAGCGCGTACTTAAAACGCGCTTGCTCAACATGAAATCGCCGTAAGTAATGTCTTTTATCGGCGATGATAAAGCAATCTTTAGCAATTTTTGCGTTGTCATTGGTGGCAAATACCTGCATTTTATGGCCATAAAGTTTTAATAAATCAAATAACCGAGAGCAATGTTGAATAATATAGTCAGTATTTTGTAAAATAATGGTTAATTTGCTTAAGCTGTTTTTAGCTAAAAACGCCTGAATGCGCTCAAATCGCTGCAAGCTTGCGTAATCGCCACGCACAAAATCTTGGTCAAAAATTAGCAGCTCATTTTGCGCACTGGCAATCACTAAATCTAGCGCCGCTTCATAATTTCGCTCGCCCAAAATAATCGTGTTCGGTTTTAATTCAGCCTCGCTCATACCTATTTACCTATCTTTTAGCATACTTATCTAAAATGCACATAACCGGCCAAATACGCATCATAAAGCGCATCGCCAGCAAGCGCATGGCCAGCAAGCGCATGGCCATTGGTTTTAATATTGGTGGCCTGCAGGCCATCTGTTTGAATATGTTTTTTATCTGCTAAATGTTTTATTGTTGCTACTAATTCTGCTGGTACAGTTAATTTCTCGCCATTCAAATAAAAATTATTTTGTGTAAATAATAATTGAGACTTTAAACTTAGCCATAAAGTTTTTGTGGCCAATTGTTTGGTAAACGTGGCTTTACTTATTTGTTTTGGCGACTCAAACACCACGTCTAGCTTAGGCTCTGTTAAATATTGTCCTAAAAAATCGGCGACATTATTTTTATCCCATGTTAGTTTTTGCAGCATATTGCTCACTTTGGCAATCATGTCAGCGCTAATTTCGGCGGGGTGATTTTGCAGCGTTAAATCTGCATCTGCGTACAAGCCTTCCGCACCGATATTATCTTGCAGGTAATTTAAAAACTCGTGCTGCAATTCTTGCGTTTTGGGCGCTCTAAAACCAATCGAATAAGTCATGCAGTCATCACTTTCAGACGTACCCCAATGTGCAATTTGCGGCGGCAAATACAGCATGTCGCCTGCTTCTAAAACCCATTCTTGCTGCGGCGCAAAGTTTTGCAAAACTTTAAGCGGCGCGCCTTCAACCAAACTCAAGTCTTTTTGCGCGCTAATTTGCCATTTACGTTTGCCCGTACCTTGCAGCAAAAACACATCATATGAATCCACATGCGCCCCCACGCCGCCGCCTGCTGGCGCGTAGCTCACCATTAAATCGTCTAATCTAGCGTGTGGAATAAAATCAAACAAAGCCAATAAATCTGCCGCTTCTGGCAGGTAATGGTTTACGCTTTGCACTAACAGCGTCCAATCGCGGTTGGGCAATTTACTAAAAACTGCTTCATCGAATGGGCTGCTTTTTAGCGACCATTTATCTTTTTTATTGATGATAATGCGCGCTTGCACGTCGTCTTCACAAGCTAATCCAGCCAATTCTTCGGGCGATAACAAACCTTTAAAATTAGGCATTGCTTGGCGAATGAGCAAAGGTTTTTTCTGCCAATATTCGGCTAAAAATTGCGCGGGTGTTAAGTTGTTTAAAAGTTGCATCTGGCTATTCTAAACGTGTTTTAAAATATATTAAAAAATAGCACCGAATAATTGCGAGGATATACAGCAAGGTATATAGTTAAGCTTAATAAAAATTTGCCTAGTTTTAATTATAACTTTTACATTTAAGTGGAGTTTTTAAAATGAATAAGCCTGTCGATTTAGACCTTACTACTCACCACGGTGACCATAGTCTTACAACGCACCACGGCGCGTGCCCGCACGATTGCCCAGATACATGCAGCATGGTTTATACGGTAAAAGATAAAAAATTAATCTCGGTGACAGGCAATAAAGAACATCCAATGACGCGTGGCGGCTTGTGCGTTAAATTGCATGATTACGAAAAACGTCACTATCACCCAGATAGATTGCTGTACCCAATGAAACGCACTGGACCTAAGGGCAGCAAGCAGTTTGAGCGGATCAGCTGGGATGAAGCGCTTGATACGATTACAGCCAAATGGCAAAGCATTATTGCCGAACATGGCCCGCACGCCATTATGCCTGCCAGCTATTTAGGCAACCAAGGGTTAGTGCATGGCTTAAACGGCGGCGACGCGTTTTTTAATAAACTTGGCGCGACTGTTTGCGAGCGCACATTTTGCGGCGAAGGCTCATGCACCGCATGGTTATTGACTGTGGGGCCAACCGGCGGTGTTGATCCTGAAAGTTTTATTCACTCTAAATACATTATTATTTGGGCGTGCAACTCTGTTAGCACCAATTTGCATCACTGGCATATCGTGCATGAGGCACAAAAAAAAGGCACAAAAGTCGTTGTCATTGATTCGTATGCATCCAAAACCGCCAAAGAGGCCGATTGGCACATCGCGCCCAAACCTGGCACCGATGGCGCGCTGGCGATGGCGATGATGCATGTGATTATTGAAGAAAATTTAGTTGACCAAGATTATGTGGATAATTACACGCACGGTTATACTGAATTAGCCGCACGCGCCAAAACCCGCACGCCAGAATGGGCAGAGAAAATTACTGGCATCCCCGCCACAGATATTCGCCAATTGGCACGTGAATACGCCACCACGCCACCTGCCGCAATCCGCATGGGCATTGCCTTAGAGCGCAATTATGGCGGCAGCCAAGCCATACGCGCGGTGTCATGTTTGCCTGCGCTCATCGGCGCTTGGCGGCATGTTGGTGGCGGTGTGTTGCAAATGCCCATTTGGGAACACCCTTATGATTTTATGGCGATATGCCGCCCAGATTTAATACCTGAAAATACCCCCGTAGTGAACATTCTGCAATTAGGCCGCGCGCTGACAGGCGAGCTTAATTTAAAAACGCCGATTAAGTCGCTAATGGTGTGGAACACCAACCCTGTGACGCAATCGCCCGAAACCGACAAAATTTTGAAAGGTTTAGCGCGTGAAGATTTATTCACCGTGGTGGCGGAACACTTTATTTCTGACACTGCTGCATATGCCGATA
>JANOYU010000137.1:0-10906 GCA_031429035.1 Methylophilaceae bacterium | reverse complement strand
GTAGTCATACTCATAATAGGTGTACATGCCTAAGGCTTTATCGTGTACCGATTGCACATAGCCGTTATTAAAGTGGGTGTAGGCAATGTCTTGGCCAGTGTCAGCTGTTTGACTAGTCAGCCAGCCTGCGCGGTTGTAGTTGTAAGTCGCAGCTAAAAAATCTTGTACTAACTAAAATTTATTAGCGTAAAATAATGTTTATTGAGTTTTTGTAAAAGGATATGTGATGAACGCCGTTGTGATTGAGCATGTAGCGCTTAACGAGTTGCCCGATGCTTGGCGCGCCCATTTGCCCAGCACGCTTACCAAGCATGTCACTGTACGTATTGAAGAGGAAGTAGAATCAGCAAAATCAACCAATAATTCACCTTTGGTCGATAATCCATTATTTGGTTTGTGGCAAGATAGGCAAGATATGGCTGATGTATCGGCTTATACGCGCCAGTTGCGCGCGCCTCGTTTTTAAGCTATCTCGTTTTTAGGCTAAGCACACCGCATGTTAATTGATACAGATGTACTCATTTGGTTAACACGTGGTCATACAGGTGCCGCAACACGTTTGCAAAATATTAACCCTTGGCGCATTTCTGCTGTTACCTATATTGAATTAATACAAGGTGCGCGTAATAAACAAGAGTTAGCCAGCATCAAAAAAGGTCTAGCTTTAAATAGCACCGAGACTTTACCTATCAATACTGCCATATCTAACCACGCGGCAAAGCTGGTAGAAACTTACGCGCTATCACATGGCTTGCAGTTAGCCGATGCCTTAATTGCTGCAACCGCTTTGGAACATAATTTAACGATATTAACCGCCAATAATAAGCATTTCAGCGCAGTTAAAACGTTAAAGGTTGAGGTGTTTGTTCCTTAAAAAACCACGGAATCCAGTGGCTCTTAATCATTAAAATCATTAAGCCTACAAGGCACATGGATATTGCTTGGTAGCGCATGTGTTAAAACGTTTAAATTTGGCGAATAGAATGGTTTGTAGGACGGATGAGCGTAGCGTTATCCGTCGCAGGTGGGTTAAGAAAGAAACATTTTAGTAGTATTGTCATGTTTTCATCCGACGGATTACACTGCGTTTATCCGTCCTACGAGTTCTGCAGGGCAGGTGTTAAAGCGTTTAAATGTGGCGAAATGGGTGGTTTTAGTAGGGTGGGCAAACGCAGTTTGCCCACCGTGGTTTGATGTTATCGGTGTGCAAATAAGGTCATTTTGCACACCCTACGCTCGCTATTGTTATTCTATTGTTATTTTTCTTCGTAGTTGAACCCAGGGGCTTCGATTTTCAATGACTTGACCAGGTCCATCATTAGCTGATTAGCTTCCATTTGCCACTTAGGTAAACTTTCACCAGTGTTATCAATGAAAGCAAATCGAACAGTCAAAAATCTTTTGCTAGACAATTTTATCGAGTATTCAGTAACACCTAGAATGGGTACTATATATTTCAACCAAGACCTACCATTAATATTCACATTTTCAAATTCAATTGGAGTCCCAGTGTAACCTACCTTTGATAGCTCCTTTTTGAAGTACGCATATAACTCACGTTTTAATCCTTCATGTGAGCTGACATCATTTTCGCATGAAGCTTGAAGCATTACTTTCAATTCAATCACACCAGCCACTTTTCGAAACACGCCACTGCGGTATGTCCAATGAATTTTTAGACCTGTAATGCGCTTTGATTTTTCAAATAACGCATCATCATCCAGCGAAAGAAAAGGAAGGTAAGTAACAAATTCATTGTCAGGAAGAATTGGCGTCGACATTAAGAACGCTATGTTATCCATTGTAATCTTGTAATCAGTTGGCATATTATTTCCCTTTGCGCCAATGCTACATAGCAAAAGGCACGATAAAAAAAGAGTAATTCGAAGTTTAGAATTCAAAATTATTCACCGTTTTTTATATGAGGAAGAGTATGAGGACTAACATCTGATCCACCCCAAATCACAAAAGGCAGTGCAAATATTGATCCAATTATCTTTATTGGATTAGCCGTATTAAACCCAGCGATATTGGGAACAGGGTCAAGGGGATGGTTACGATAGCCTTCCCCTATTAAACTAATTTCAGCACGGTCTAAAATTTTGTTGGTCACCCACTCATTATTCCCTCCAGAATGAAATACGACACTCATATTAGAAAGGTTACTGTCGCTTATTCTAACAGCTTCACTGAAAATAATACCACCTTGACTATGTGCAACCCAATCAACATTACGCCCACTCGCTTGAGTTTCTACCAATACTTTAGAAAACTGCTTAGCAATATCTGTTGTTAATCCCATTTTGTCTCGTAAGGATTCCCATCCATCCGCCACAAGACCTTCCGTTGGGTTATAAAAAAGAGTGAATTTATCAACATTCTTAAACTCTGCTTCAATATGTTGGCCCATTAACCAAGCAGCATAACCTGGTTCATTGAGAATTCCATTGATTGCCGCTTTGTCTGTTTCAACGGAAGTTGTTGCACGGGTGACCATCCATTCATCTGAAACTTTTTCAACTATGTAAGTGCCAGACCCTTTTACTATACCATTAGGGTCACCATTACGTTTGATACCAACTATACTTAAACCATCAGAGGTGTCAATCATGCCACTGTATCCCGCACTGTTCTTAGTAACATAACCTTCAAACACAGCTTTGCCATTGGTTGCAGTCAAACCGCCTTGATTAGTCGATGTGCTTAACACTCCGCCAACTGAGGCGTTGTTTTGTGCATAGGCTAGGTTGGCGTTATAGAGCGCTTGTGCGCTGTCTTCTTTCTGAGCTACCGCTGTAGTATTGCCCTGCACCGCCCGTTGTTGTGCAATCGCGCTAGTTAACGCCGCACTGGTAAACGCCTGCGCAGTACTGCTAGCAATGCCTACCCAGTTAATCCTGCCACCTTGGATGGCAACACGAGTAAGTTCTTGCACGCCGCTTGAAACAAAGCCTGCAACAGTTTGGGCGGCGATTGGGTTACTTGCAATACTGCCTAACAATGGAGTGCTGCCGCCAAGCAGCTTCTCATTCACTTTGCTTACTAAAGGTGCCGCAATTGCACTCACGGCAACGCTGCTCCAACTAAAGCCTTTTTGTTGGCCTGTGATGATGCTAAGGCCTTGGCTGGCAACGTTAGATATAGCAGCGTTTGCAGCTTTAGTAAGGATATCACTGCCTAATTTTACTTGAGGCAATCCACCAAACTGCTGCACTACGCTCATAGCAAAGTTGCTAAAGCTAAAGCCTTTTTGTATGCCAATCACATTGTTAAACACTTGGCTGACGATATTTCCGCCAATTGGGCCTAACACGTAAGTTGCAACTACACTCACCACTGCCGCAATAATCGCCCCGATGCCACCGCATTTCTTCTTCTTCTTGGGTGGTGACGGAGCAACTGGTAAGGTTGGGCTGGTGTCACCTATCGCTTCACCCGGGTTGTAAGGGCGGAACGTGCCTGCGTTGTTGTGGATATTAGTGACTTTGTTGGGGATGATTAGCACCATATTGGCACTAAGCGTGCTGCCACTGGCTAAACCATTGGCATCGGCGATTAAGTACCACATGGCAGAATCGCCCCATACGGTACGGGCAATGGATTGTAACGTATCGCCATTGCGTACCGTGTAGCTAGTCGCCACCGGCCCTGGGTTAGTCGGGCTGATCGGTTCGTAGTTCTGGTCAAAGTCGGCACTGGCCACCGGTTTCCAACCAGCGTAATTGCCTTTTTGGCTACTGCGGTTGGCCATGCTTTGTACGTAGTCAACACGGCTTGGGCCGTCGTTGCCAACTCCGCCGACGGCTTTGCCATCCACATAGTAATAGCGGGTGATTTTAGAGGCTAGACCAAATTTTTTAGTATGTTAGAATTTGTTTGTGAATATCAACCCAACTTTTAGCTGGCCAGTGCGCGTATATTACGAAGATACGGACGCTGGCGGCGTGGTGTACCATTCAAATTACTTAAATTTTATGGAGCGTGCCCGCACCGAGTGGCTACGCGCGCTGGGTTTTGAGCAAACTGATTTGCGCGATAATCTACAAGTATTAATTGTGATTCACAGCATGCAAATTGCCTTTAAAAAACCTGCCAAATTTAATGATTTACTCAATATTAAATGCCACTTAACCGCGCTTGGCAACAGCAGTTGGCACTGTGCACAAACCATTTGGCGAGATGGTGAATTGTTAATTGAGGCGCAAGTAAAAGCTGCCTTTATTAACAGCCAAACCTTTAAACCCACACGTATTCCTGCCGCAATTTTACAAGTGGCAAAACCCCTTATTCAAAAAACTTTAATATTGGAGACACCATGACCGTTGCAAACGACATGTCACTTTTATCGTTAATTACTGGCGCCAGCTTGCCAGTGCAAGCGGTGATGCTTATTTTACTGATTACCTCGTTGTATTCATGGTGGTATATTTTTATTAAAGTGGCCACCATTAAACGTGCCGAGAAAGAATCAGAAGAATTTGAAAGCGCATTTTGGAGCGGTGGAGAGCTGAATAAACTATACGATGGCATAACGACAGGCCGTCGTAAACCACAAGGCATGGCCAGTATTTTTGAGGCGGGTTTTAAAGAGTTTATTCGCCATCGCCAGCAAAACCGCGCCGAAGGCAAAATGGAGGTATCTGACGTTATGGAAGGCTCGCGCCGCGCCATGCGCGCTGCTTATAACCGCGAGCTAGATGATTTGGATGCGCACTTGCCATTTTTAGCATCGGTAGGCTCGGTTAGCCCGTATATAGGCTTGTTTGGCACGGTTTGGGGCATTATGAACGCATTCCGTGGCTTATCAAACGTAGCGCAAGCCACGCTAAGCCAGGTGGCACCCGGCATTGCAGAGGCACTGGTAGCGACGGCGATTGGCTTATTTGCAGCCATTCCTGCGGTAATTGCTTACAACCGTTTTGCCAGTAGCGTAGATAGATTATCGGTACGTTACGAAAGTTTTATGGAAGAGTTTACCAATATTCTTCAGCGAAAATCTTAGGAGTATGTCATGAGCAGAACCCGCAAACGCCGCATGATGAACCAAATTAACGTGGTGCCATATATTGACGTGACTTTGGTGTTGCTAGTGATTTTTATGGTTACCGCACCAATGACTAACCCAGGCTTGGTAGAGCTGCCAAAAGTTGGCCAAGCCATGAAGCAAGTAGGTGCACCCATAGTAGTAACGGTGCAAAAAGACGGCACGGCAGAAATTGAAGGCAAAAAACTGAGCCGCGATAAATTATTGTTTGAAATTAAACAACAATTAAAAACCAAAGAACGTCCAGTGGTGGTAGCCGCCGATGAAAAAACCCAATACGGTAAAGTGATTGAGGTAATGGATTTATTGAAACAAGCCAAAGTGGATAAAGTGGGCTTGCTGTTTAAACCCGCACCATAATAGTTAACACATGTTACGCAAACACGAAAATCCATATTCTTTTAAAGCAGGTTTGCTAGCAATTGCGGTGCATGGTGCTTTGCTGGTGGGCATGCTGGTATCGTTTAATTGGAAAGCCGCGCACCCAGTAATGAACGTGACTGAGGTTGAGCTGTGGGATAAATTACCCGCGCAAAAAAGTATTGAAACACCAAAACCTATTATTAAAGAAGAGCCTAAACCAGAACCCAAGCCAGAGCCTAAGCCTATTATTAAAGAAGAGCCGAAGCCTGAGCCAAAACCAGAGGAACCCAAGGTAGATATTGAGCTTGAGAAAAAGAAAAAAGAGCTTATAGAAAAAGCCAAGAAAGATGATGAAAGAAAAAAACTAGCGCAACAAATGCGCGAAGAAGATTTACAAGAAAAAGCGATAGAAAAACAAGCAAAAGTAGACAAAGATAAAGCGATACGTAAGCTAAAAGAGGACATGCTCAACGAGACAGGCAACGATGACAAGCAAGCTAGCGCTGCCAATGCCAGTTTAATTGGTGAATTTACCGAGAAAATTAAAGCTAAAATTCGCGGTAATGTTAACAAAACACTGTGTGGCGATGGCAACCCGCAATTGATTTTTGAGATTAGTGTATTGCCCACAGGGCAGTTAAGCGGCACACCAAAAATTACAAAATCGAGTGGTAATGATGCTTGTGATGAGGCTGTAGAGCGCGCCATTATTGCTTCTGAGCCGTTGCCATTGCCAGATGATGCAGGCTTAAAAGCGCAATTTAAAAACTTAAAATTGAAGTTTAGGCCAAATGATTAAGCTACCAAAATGGCTATTTAAAATTATAGTTTGCATGTAAAAAAAGCGTAAAAGTTGTAATAATTTGTAAATGGGCTAGCACTGTGGCGGGTTTGGGGTTAAATTTGCATGAACTTTTTTAACAATAAGACACTAATCGTTATGAATATACTTCGTTTGATGTTTCTGTGCGCGACGTTAGTCATCACTTCAGTCGCCCATGCCGCCCTAGAAATTGAAATTAGCGGTGGCGGCTCTAGCCAAATTCCTATCGCCATTGTGCCTTTTGGTGGTGCAGCCAATGCCAAAGATAACATCAGCGAGATTATTGCTGCTGATTTAAATCGCAGTGGCTTATTCCGTATTTTAGAAACGCGCGGCATGGCTAATTTACCGACACAAACGGCGCAAATTAAATATGCCGAATGGACCGCCTTGCAAGCGCAGGCAATTACTGTAGGTAATGCAGAAAGCGCTGGCGGTAAATTAAATGTGAGCTTTCACCTAATGGATGCGCTAAAACAAACGCAGCTAGCAGGCATGGATTACCAAATTTCGCCCAGCCAACTACGCACCACTGCACACAAAATTGCCGATATTATTTACCAAAAATTAACAGGCCAAAGTGGCATGTTTGCTAGCCGCATTGCCTACATTACCAAAACCGGCAAGCGTTATGCGCTGCAAGTGGCAGATGCCGATGGTGCAAACCCGCAAACGGTGGTGTCATCTAATGAACCCATTATTTCGCCCGCTTGGTCGCCAGACGGCACTAAACTCGCTTATGTATCGTTTGAAAAGAAAAAACCCATCGTTTACGTGCAATCGCTTACCAGTGGCAGCCGCGAAATTGTGGCCAATTACAAAGGCAATAACAGCGCCCCCGCCTGGTCGCCCGATGGCAGCAAACTGGCGATTGTGTTAACTTATGGTGCTAACTCGCAAATTTATACGGTTTCGGCCAACGGCGGCGATTTGAAACAAATTACTAAAAGCGCTGCTATTGATACCGAGCCCGCGTTTTCGCCCGATGGCAGCCAAATTTATTTTAGCTCTGATCGTGGCGGCAGACCGCAAATTTACAAAGTAGCTGCAGGTGGCGGTAACCCTAGCCGCGTCACGTTTGAAGGAGGCTATAACGTAAGCCCGCGTTTTTCACCCGATGGCAAAAGTTTGGCGTATATTCGTAATGATGGCGGCGCGTTTAAAGTGGCGCTACAAGATTTAGCTAGCGGCCAAGTGCAAATTTTAAGCGAGGGCGGCCAAGATGAATCGCCCAGTTTTGCGCCCAATGGCCGCGTCATTTTATATGCCACCAAAGTACGTGGGCGTGGCGCGTTGGCGGCGGTTTCTAGTGATGGCAAAGTGCGCCAGCGCTTAAATGACGCCTCTGGTGGTGACGTGCGTGAGCCTGCATGGGGGCCGCTAGCTAAGTAAAGTTTAAGTAAAGTTTAGTATTTATATTATTAAAGTATTTGGCTATTATTGGCCTATTAAAGGAGAAAAAAATGCGTCATATAACCCGTGTTAATGCCAAATTAATTGCAATTGCGGTGGCTTCAATATTTTTGGTGGCTTGTAAAAGCACACCTATCACGCCAGCAAAAGTAGAAGATAAAAGCGTAGGCAGCTCTACTGCAGGCGATAAACCTGCGATGGACAACAGTGGCGCAGATACTGGCGCAGTAAAAGAAGTAACCATTGATAGCAATGCCAATAATGCTGGTAATAATCCGCTAAAAGATCCAAGCAATATTTTATCTAAACGCAGTATTTACTTTGATTACGACAGCGATGCAGTTAAAACTGAATATCGCCAAATTGTGGAAGCGCACGCAAAATACATGCAAGCGCATGCCGATGCCAAAATGATTGTGCAAGGCAACACTGACGAGCGTGGCACACGTGAATACAACTTATCATTAGGCCAACGCCGTGCAGTGGCGGTTAAAAAAGCACTCAATTTATTGGGCGTAAAAGATAGCCAAATTGAAACAGTGAGCTACGGCGAAGAAAAAGCCACACAAAATTGTGGCGGCGATAGCTGCGATAAAGACCGTCGCGTTGACATCGTGCACGAAGGCGATTAATTCATGCAAGCAGTAAAAAAACTAGTATTTGTAGGCTTAAGTCTTTTTGCGCTCAGCTCACCATTTAACAGTGCTCACGCAGCTTTGTTTGACGACAAAGAGGCGCGTAAAAAGATTGTAGAAGTTGAGGCCAAACATCAAACCGATAATGCCGCCGCCATGGCGGCGATTACCGATTTGAAAAAAACCACAGTCGCGATGGATAAGCGTATTGCTGCTATTGAGGCGATTGTGCAAGGCGGTGGTTTAAGTGAAATGCAAAACCAAATAGAGGCGCTGAAGCAAGAAGTGGCGCAGCTAAAAGGTGATTTAGAAGTGGCGCAGCACAACTTAGAAACCACACAAACCCGCCAAAAAGATTTATATACTGATACCGATACGCGTTTAAGGCGCATTGAGGGTGGTGCTACAACATCGCCACCAGCCAATAACGGCGGTGTGCCTGCTCCAGTAGCTGCAATAGAAGAAAAAGATGCTAAAGCCTTTGCCGATGCGGATGGCTTAAGTAAATCGGCCAAACATAAAGAAGCATTTGCCGCATTTGATAGTTTTTTAAAAGAATATCCCAACAGCAAGCTGGTGCCAGATGCGCTGTATGGCATGGGCTACAGCCAATTTGCTTTAAAAAACTACAAATCTAGCATTGCCACGCAGCAAAAAGTGATTGATTTGCATCCACAAAGCGCCAAAGTGCCCGATGCAATGTATAACCAAGCCAATAGTCAAATTCAGCTTAGTCAAATTACCAATGCCAAAAAAACTTTACGCGATTTGGTGGCAAAATATCCCGATGCTGCTATAACGCCTAGTGCACAAAAACGCCTAAAAACATTAGAAGCTTTTAAATAGCGTTCTAACAACCATCTTATTTTGATGCTCTGCAAGCCAATATCCATGCGGCTTCCAGAGCATTATTATTTTCACGCAATGGTTTAATCAAAGCAAATCACTAAAACTAAGTGTTTTTCGCGGTAAAATAAGCTATCTTTAAAAAGCATTCAATTAGTCGCATGGCATTAAAAATATTTGAGATTTTTCATTCACTGCAAGGCGAAACCAGCCGTTTTGGTTTGCCCACGGTATTTGTGCGCCTCACGGGTTGCCCCATGCGCTGCACGTATTGCGATACCGAATACGCATTTTCGGGCGGTGGCAATATGCAAATCGCCGATATTTTGGATAAAGTTTCTGAGTTTGCCACTAAATATGTAACGGTAACTGGCGGTGAGCCACTGGCACAAAAAGAATGCTTAATATTGCTGCAAGCCTTATGCGATGCGGGTTACAGCGTATCACTAGAAACAGGCGGTGCGATGGATATTGCGCCTGTCGATGCGCGCGTATCGGTGATTTTAGACATTAAAACGCCAGCCTCGAATGAAGAGAAAAACATGCTTTGGACTAATATTAATCACGTCAAACCAACTGACGAAATCAAATTTGTTATCTGTAACCGCGCCGATTACGATTGGGCAAAAGCTAAAATGACTGAGCTAAAACTCACAGAAAAATGCCCTATTTTATTCTCACCCAGCTTTCATGATCTACCTGCAGAACAGCTTGCAGGCTGGGTATTAGCCGATAAATTGAATGTGCGTATGCAAATTCAGTTGCATAAGATATTGTGGGGCGAAAGAGCTGGTGTTTAAAAAGGAGTATTTATGTTTGCTTATGCTGTTGTAGGAAGTGCTAATTTTGAAGCCTCACTTAAATTTTTTGATGTTGTATTGGCTACGCTGGGACATACCAGACTGCAAGAGTATTTGGATATTGGTTGGGTAGCTTATGGCGACCCCAGCTTTGCCGATAATCCTGCTATGCCTACTTTATGGTTATGCAGGCAGCCTTTCAATGGCGAACCTGCTACGGTTGGTAACGGCAGTATGGTGAGTTTTGCTGCTAAAACTCGTGCACAAGTAGACAATTTTTACGCGGCAGCTCTAGCAATTGGAGGCAGTTCAGAAGGCACGCCAGGAACACGAGAAGCCTATGGGCCAGACCTGTATTTAGCCTATGTGCGCGACCCAATGGGAAATAAATTCTCGGTTGTGACACGCAACCCAAGCTAATGAGTACTTCAAATAAAAAAGCCGTTGTTTTATTATCTGGCGGACTTGATTCTGCCACTTGTTTGGCGATTGCAAAATCGCAAGGTTTCGATTGTTATTGTTTAAGTTTAGATTATCACCAACGCCACATTGCAGAGCTGCAAGCCGCGCAGATATTGGCTTCTAGCCTAGGCGCAAAAATGCACAAAACGGCGCAGCTTGATTTAAGTCTATTTGGTGGCTCTGCGTTAACGGATGATGCGATAGCCGTGCCAGAACATGAAACTGCGGGCATTCCCGTCACTTATGTGCCAGCGCGCAACACCATTATGTTGTCGCTGGCATTGGCGTGGGCAGAGGTGCTGCAGGCGCAAGATATTTTTATTGGTGTAAATGCACTAGATTATTCGGGCTACCCCGATTGCCGCGGCGAATATGTGCAAGCTTTTCAGCAAATGGCCAATTTGGCCACCAAATTTGCGGTAGAAGGCCAAAAAATAACTGTGCATGCGCCCCTAATTGACATGACAAAAGCCGAAATCATTGCCCTAGGCACTAGGCTGGGCGTGCCTTACAAGGCAAC
>JANOYU010000136.1:0-4037 GCA_031429035.1 Methylophilaceae bacterium | reverse complement strand
ACAATGACGCCCGTTGCAGGGCCTTGGAAAGTTTTTAAATACGCCACAGGAATACGCATATCTTCTAAACGAAGCGCTTTTACTGCCTTCATGCCAAACACGTTACCGATAATAGATGCAGTTAAGTTGGCAATTGAACCGCCCTCAAATAAATCCAGCTCATAGGCTATATAGGCAAAATACTGCGCCTCAATTTTAGTGCCTTCACCTGTATTTGGCACTTGTTCAACTCTATATGCTTTAGCTCGATACATTTCACATGCGGTTAGTCTGTCAGTCCACACCACTGTCCAAGTTGCAGTGGATGATTCACCTGCAACGGCTGCTGCTATTTCTTCAGGATCGCTACCAGCATGCGGCGTAATGCGAAACATTGCTAATAAATCGGTATCTTTCACCTGATAATCGGGTTGCCAATAGCCCATTTTTTTATACGGCAACACACCTGCTTTGTAGCGCTCAGCGCCTTCTTTCATCGTTTGATTACTGCTCAGTTGGCTCGCCATGTAGATACCCATCACTCAAAATTAAACACTTTTAAAACAGGAAATCACTTTAAAAGCATTTAATGTTAAGGTAAAGTAACGATTAATTTATAGCGTATTAAGTTTTACTTATGTATTTACGGTTTATAACGTCTATTTAAGGTTTATAACGATAAATTTACAATATGCGCAACCTAACATTACGCCAAATTAGAATATTTTTAAGCGCCTCAAAACACATGAGCTTTACACGTGCAGCGGAAGAGCTACATATCTCTGCGCCAGCCATATCCATGCAAATTAAAGAGATGGAAGAAGATATGGGCGTTATTTTGTTTGTGCGAGAAAGTAAAAAAATAAGCCTGACAACCGCTGGTGAATATTTTTTAATCTATGCGCGGCGTGTATCGAGTACTTTAATAGAGGCCAGCAATATGATGGAGCGCCTGCGCGGCACAGAGGTAAAAGCGCTTAAAATTGGCTTAGTTAGTACAGCTAAATATTTCTTGCCAAAAATGTTGGTGGAATTTAAGAAAGACTACCCCAATTTACAAATTAAAATTGAAGTGCGAAATAGACAGCAGCTAGTTGAGCTATTGCGTGATGGTGAGCTGGATATTGCTATCATGGGGCAGCCGCCTAAAGAGATGGATACGCGCGCAGAGGCCTTTGCAAGCCATCCGCACGTATTTATCAGTAGCGCAAAAAATTCACTTGCTGAGAAAATTAACATAGCGCCTGATGCATTAAACCAGTTTGAAATGATTTCTAGAGAGCAAGGCTCTGGCACGCGTGCGCTAATGGAAAATTTCTTTACCGAGCATCAAATATCACCGATTGTGCGTATGGAAATGTCGAGTAACGAAACCATTAAGCAAGCGGTGATGGCTGATTTAGGTTTGTCTTTCGCTTCACTTCATACCATTGGCAATGAAATCGTAAATCACCAAATTGCTATACTAGACGTGCAAGGTACGCCGATTGTTCGCACTTGGCATGTGGTGGCATTAGCCAAACGTAACAACTCGCAAGCTGCCGAGGCTTTTCGTTATTTTATGTTAGAAAAAGGCGGTGAAATACTGGATAACATGTTTCCAAGCATGTAATTTTTGCTGTAAAGATAATGCACACTTTTTAGGATAAAACCGAATAAATGAGTGCATTCGCACTTTTTTTGTGCAAATACCTGCACCAGCAACTAACTAGCCAGTTTATGTTTCGCATAAAATAGTATATATAAATCAATAAGTTAACTTAATAAATAACGTTGGCATGGCAATTGCTAATGTATTTGTGTGCTTAAAGTGATGATTATTGATAGCGATACTAGACGCAGCAGCCCATTAAAACAATCACTGATTGAAAATGGCTTTGAGGTAGTTGCGCACGAAGAAAGTGACGTTGATTTGCACCTTAAGTGTGAGTTAGCAAAACCAGATGTTGTGATTATTGACACTGAATCACCCAGCCGCGATACGCTGGAAAATATTTGTGTAATGACCATGCATAAAGCCCGCCCAGTTGTAATGTTTACCCATGATGGTAATAAAGAACAAATCAAATTGGCCACCCAGGCAGGCGTTTGCGCTTATGTGGTGGGAACGATTTCAAGTGAAAGGTTAACGCCCGTGATAGATGCTGCTGTTGCCAGATTTGAAGAATTTAAAAATTTGCGTAGTGAGCTTTTGCAAGCAAAAGCCAAGCTGGATCAGCGAAAAGTGATTGAGCGCGCAAAAGGCTTGCTGATGAAGCAACGTGACTTAGATGAAGATGCGGCTTATGAAATGCTACGCAGCATGGCGATGAAGAAAAATATGAAAATGGCAGATTTATCGAGCCAACTCATTGAAACTGCCAGCATATTAATTGTTTAATTAGTTTAAGTAAGAAAATTTACTTGCCCAAAGAAGGGTTAAGCAAAAGTTAAATGGTGCTAAAGATGGCATCAACATAAGTAAAAAAGACAAAGGCGTCTTAATAATACGGGTCGGGACTCGTGTTGTTAAGGCGCTTTTTTTATGTATTAAATTTAATATGGAGTTAAAAATGTCTAAAAATATGAAGTTACCAACTACACCCAGCACATCTATAGACTCAGCATCTAATGCTATCAGCAACGTAGTAATCACTAGCAACCAAGCGCCAGATAATAGTCGGCGTAATTTTTTAAAAAATAGCTTGATTGGTGCATTTGGTGCAGCTGCAACTTTTAATATGCTGCCCACTGGCCTTAAAACCTTGGCTTATGCCGCTGGCAGCGATGCCCCTGAAATTACCGAAGTTAAAGTAGGTTTTATCCCGCTAACCGATAGCGCACCGATTATTGTGGCGGCTGAGATGGGGTTTGATAAAAAATATGGCATTAAAATTGTGCCAAGTAAAGAAGCCAGTTGGGCAGCTATTCGCGATAAAACGGTGAATGGCGAACTACATGCTGCACATGTATTGTACGGTCTAGTGTATGGCGTACAAATGGGCATTGGCGGACAACAAAAAGATATGTCTGTGTTAATGACATTAAATAATAACGGCCAAGGCATTACTTTATCAAATCAGCTAAAAGATAAAGGCGTAAAAGATGGCAAAAGCTTGAAACGTGTGATGGCAAATGAAAACCGTGATTACACGTTTGCGCAAACATTTCCCACTGGCACGCACGCCATGTGGCTTAATTATTGGCTTGCAGCCAATGGTATTGACCCTATTAAAGATGTAAAAACTATCGTAGTACCGCCACCACAAATGGTGGCCAATATGCGTATTGGCAATATGGATGGTTACAGCGTTGGTGAGCCGTGGAACGCACGTGCTGTGTACGACAAATTGGGCTTTACAGTTGCTACCAGCCAAGATATTTGGGCAGATCATCCAGAAAAAGTACTCGGTACCACGGCAGAATTTGTCGCCAAAACCCCCAACACGGCGCGTGCTTTAATTATGGCAATTTTAGAGGCCAGTAAATATATAGATGCCACTGCCAACCGCGCCAAAGTTGCTGAGCTTATTTCCGCAAAAGCCTATGTGAATGCGCCTAAAGATGTGATTGCTGGGCGTTTTATGGGTGATTACGACAATGGGGCTGGCAAAAAATGGAAAGACCCAAACTATATGAAGTTTTACCAAGATGGTGCTGTATCTTTCCCTTATTTATCTGACGGCATGTGGTTTTTAACACAGCACAAGCGTTGGGGCATGTTGAAAACTGACCCTGATTATTTAGCTGTAGCCAAAAAAATTAACCAAATTGATTTATACACGCAAGCCGCTAAGCAAGTGGGCGTAAGCATACCTGCAAGCCCAATGCGTAGCAGTAAATTAATGGATGGCACAGTGTGGGATGGCAGCAATCCTGCTGCTTATGCGGCTGGCTTTAAGATAAAAGCTTAATCAATTTATTAATGGGAGTTTTTATGAACAAAGCGGTTTCTATGCACATAGTGCCAGCACAAGCGCACACCAGTGACGCTGTTGAAAAGGTAAAGTTGTCGGTTGTAAAAGCAGAAGAAGCAATTTCAACTTCAACTGTAGCCACGATAGCAGCACCCAAAAACG
>JANOYU010000135.1:0-1881 GCA_031429035.1 Methylophilaceae bacterium | reverse complement strand
GCTTCATCTGCGGTATAAACCTCATCACGCGTAATGCGTTTTTCGATGACTTCTAGGCCGATTTCTTTCGCCAATTGCACAATGGTGTCGCGGGTAATGCCTTCTAGCGCGCTGGTTAAATCTGGCGTGTAGAGCTTACCTTTGCGGATGATGAATATATTTTCGCCAGAACCTTCAGCCACAAAGCCATCTACATCTAGCAGCAAGGCTTCATCGTAGCCATCTTGTGCCGCTTCTTGGTGCGCTAGGATACTGTTCATGTAATTTCCGTTGGCTTTAGCTTTGCACATGGTGATATTGACATGATGACGCGAAAATGAAGATGTTTTGACGCGTATGCCTTTGGTTAAAGCTTCGTCACCCATATAAGCGCCCCAGCTCCAAGCCGCGCAAATGACATGCGTGCTTAAGGTTTTGGCGGCAATGCCCATCGCCTCTGCGCCGTAAAATGCCATCGGGCGGATATAGGCAGACTCTAATTTGTTTTCACGCACGGCAGCTTTTTGCGCTTCCATGATTTCTTGTTTAGTAAACGGCATTTTCATCTGTAAAATATGTGCGCTATTGAACAGGCGGTCAGTGTGGTCTTGCAAGCGGAAAATCGCCGCGCCTTTATAAGTTTTGTAGGCACGTACGCCTTCAAACACGCCCATGCCATAGTGCAAGGTGTGGGTTAATACGTGTGTGGTGGCGCTGCGCCAATCGACCAATTTTCCGTCATACCAAATAACGCCGTCGCGATCTGCCATTGAGCCATTGGTTTTAGTACTAGGTATTGCCATGTTGCTGTACTCTCAAAAAACTAAAAACGATATTGTAAACTAAGCGGTGAATTTAAGGCCTATGTTAGAATCAAATCCTATCAATTAAAGTCATAAAATTAGGAAGTTTTACTATGAAAAAGTTATTCGTTTTTGCAGTTTTATTGATGCTTGCCGCCTGTTCGCCCGCGCCAGCTGCTTTTATTGCCACCGATATCACAGGCGCGGATTTTAATAAGCCGCTTAACTTAACTGATCACTTTGGCAAAAAACGCACCATGAGCGACTTCAAAGGTAAAATCGTCGTGCTATTTTTTGGCTATACGCATTGCCCAGACGTGTGCCCAACCACGATGGTAGAGTTAAAAAACACCATGAAATTGTTAGGGGATAAATCAGATGAAGTGCAGGTGTTGTTTGTGACGGTGGATCCGCAGCGTGATACACAAGAAGTTTTATCAAAATTTGTGCCCTCGTTTGACAAGCGCTTTATTGGCTTGTGGGGCAGCCTGCAAGAAACCGCTGAAACCTTGGGTAACTTTAAAATTTATTACGCAAAAGTGCCAGGTAAGGGCGCAAACGATTACACCATAGACCATAGCTCTGGCATGTATGTATTTGATAAATTGGGAAAAATAAGGCTCTACACTAGTTATGGTCAAAAACCTGCCGATGTAGCCAGCGACATAGAAAAGCTGCTTTGATTTGTTCGCTCCCCCTATTGGGGGAGGGGGTTTTAAGACTTGTAAAAAAAGGGAGCATAGGCTCCCTTTTTATTTAGTTAATTTTACTTAGTTAGCAGGTGGTGCACCATATTGGTTATCAGCTGCATCGCCTGGCTGAGCTAATACATAAATCATGTATATCCAGCCCAAAATGGGGATTAGCCATATCAATTGCATCCAACCACTTTTATTCATGTCGTGCAATCTGCGTGAGCCTACAGCAAGCGATGGCACTAGCGTGGCCAATGAAAATGCCCAAGAAACATAGCTAGCAACCACTTCTAACACTAAAGCGCCAACGAAACAAAATAACGCAAACCACCAAAATTCTGGGCGTTTTGCGCGACCATTAAAATCTGCAAACTTGGTAAAACACAGTTTAACTGCATCAACAA
>JANOYU010000134.1:0-2217 GCA_031429035.1 Methylophilaceae bacterium | reverse complement strand
CGCAAAATAATGCCTTTGGTGTTGGCGTTATCGTAGGCCTCGTGCAGGCTGCTAATGACAGAATCTGCATTCACATCGCCACCCGCCTCTATCACACCAGCAATTTCAATAATGGCGGTATGCGGGCCAGTGGCACCCTTGCCGCCAAACCAACCAAGTGCGGCGACTAAAATAAAAAATAAATAAGCAAAGGTGAGGAATTTAAAAAATGTGCTCCAACGTCTTGCAGTTTGCTGCTCTTTTAAGCCAGAAAGTGCCAGCTTTTCGATGGTTTGTTGCTGCCATTGGTTATTGTTTGTTTCTGTGGGCTCTGCCATTTGGAATTCCTAGTTGATGGTTACTTGTGAAGTTTATCTAAATGTATCGTAATTTGTTGATTTTGCTCTGTTACTGGCAATGCTTGCAAGCTTTTTCCTTTGCATGGCCCCATAACGCAGTGGCCAGTGTCAGGCTGATAATGTGCGCCGTGGGTGGCACAAATTATATAATCCTTGGCAACTGTAAAAAAACTGCCCTGCTCCCAATCTAGCTCTATCGGCACATGCGCGCACTGGTTTACATAGGCGTGCGCCTTGCCGTGGTAGCGCACCACAAAACCGGTGGCAAACTGCCCCAGTTGCGGCAAGGCAAAACGCAAACCACTCGATTTTTCGATTAGATCATGGCTGTTTAAAATAATGTGTTTGCTATGCATTAGCTAATAACCACGCGCTTAAATCGTTAAATTTATTAAACATTTGAATGCAATTATAGCTTAATAATTTTTCGCGTGAATGCGCACCAAAGGTAACAGCCACTGCAGGAACGCCAGCATTGGCCGCCATTTGCATGTCATATCCTGTGTCACCTATCATCAACGTGCGTTCTGGCGTTGCTACAAATTCTTCCATTAGTTCATCTAACATTTGTGGATGCGGCTTAGAAAAACATTCATCTACCGTACGCGTGCCGTGAAAATATGGCGTTAACCCGCAATGCTGCAATGCCAAATTAAGCCCACGCCTGCCCTTACCGGTGGCCACCGCCACTTTATAACCGCGTCTATGCAGCTGCATGATGGTATCTTTGGCACCTTCAAATAGTGGAATCGCTTGCTCGCCCGCATAATAATTAGCGCTGTACTGCTGTGCCAGTTTTTGTGCAATATCAGGCGCAATATCGCCATACACCGCATTAATAGACTCTTTCAGGCCCAAACCAATAATATTAGTAACGTTTTCGGCAGGTACTTTAGGCAAACCCACTTGGGCAGCAGCACTAACAAACGCCTCGGTAATCATGCCTGTTGAGTTAGCAAGTGTGCCATCCCAATCCCATACAATTAAATCGAATCTTCTACTAGTTGTGCTGGTTTTAAGGCTATTTTCTATATTACTTTGCATTACATTTTTTCCATTTTTTTAATTTTTTTCTTGAAGTTTGTTCATAAATTTTGTTAGTTCGGCTGGTAACGGCGCTAATAGTTGCATCTTGTCACTAGTCAAAGGATGGTTCAATTTTGTTTCAGCCGAATGTAAAAACATGCGTTTTAAGCCCTGTTTGGCTAGCGTTTTATTCAATGCAAAATCGCCATATTTGTCGTCGCATGTGATAGGAAAACCCAAATGCGCCAGTTGCACACGTAACTGGTGGGTACGGCCTGTCACTAATTGCGCTTCTAATAAACTATAGCCAACAAAACTTTGCTTTAGGTAAAAAATGGTTTCAGAGTGCTGCGCTTGGTCATATTTATCTTTGCTTTTGTCGGTGACCACATTCACACGCCGCTCGCCATTGGGCAGCGTATATTTTTGCAAATCCAGCTGAACGCGCTTTTTCTTCTCTGCCCACTCGCCCGCCACCAGCATTAAATAGCGCTTATCGGTTTGATTATTACGTATCATCTCGTGCAGCGCGACAAGCGCAGTACGTTTTTTGGCCAACATCAGCACGCCTGAGGTTTCGCGATCTAACCTGTGTACCAACTCTAAAAATTTCGCTTTGGGGCGTTCCATTCTCAGTTGTTCAATTACACCGCGACTAACACCACTACCACCATGCACGGCAAAACCTGCCGGCTTATCAATCACCAACATCGCATCATCTTCAAAAATAATGGTACTCTCCAAGACTGAAGTAGCTGCGATATTGATGATTTCTTTCTCACTTGTCGCCACGCGTATTGGCGGCACGCGCACAATATCATTCAATACCAATTTATACGACGCATCGATGCGG
>JANOYU010000133.1:0-20863 GCA_031429035.1 Methylophilaceae bacterium | reverse complement strand
AATGCGCACAATCCACTGTTTACGTACTTCTACGTCGTCGCAATTTGAAAGAATCGCTGCATCTTTCATTGGAATTGAGATTTGATAGTAAAAACGGTTTGCCACCCAGCACTGTAGCTGTTCTTTAGTTAATTTACCTTCATACATCATTACATGAAACGGGTGATAAATATGATAGCCACGGCCTTTTTCGCGCAGCTTTTCTTCAAATTCTTCGCGCGTCCAAGGTAAATAATTAATAGGTGCGTTCATTAAATGAATCTCCAAAAATGCAAAGTTCTAAATGAGACAAGGCGTGAGAAAGTTTTTTTGAGCGCGCATACGGTTTTGTATGTAAGCGATAAAAAGTTTTGAAACAACACAGTATCATGACGAAATTTGCGTTTTTCACAGAATAATGTCCATGCCATCATAGGCAACTTCTATACTATGTTCGTTCAAAATTGCACGCTCTGCAGAATCTTCGCGCAAGATGGGGTTGGTGTTATTAATATGAATTAAGACTTTTCTGGCAGCACTAAATTCATCTAATTTTTCTATCATACCGCCCTCACCCGATTGTGGATTATGGCCAATTGATCGTGCAGTTTTGGTCATTAGTCCCATGTCAATCATCTCGGTATTGGTCCAAAATGTACCATCCACCATAATACAATCAGCTTGACTCATCAATGGTGGCAAATGCGGCTCTATTTCGCCTAACCCTGGGCTATACCAGCATTTTTTGCCTGTAGAAATCTCTTCAATCAACATGCCAATGGTGTCACCCGCTTGCGGATTATTGCGGTGCGGCGAATATGGCGGCGCGGCACTTTTAAGTGCGACTGAAGTAAAACGTAAATTAGGTACATTGGGGATTTCAAAGCTAGTCTTGCCATCAATCGGCATCACATGTCGGTTAATGCCACAATAATGACCTAAAATATTTAGTACTTGGTTGCCCGATGTTAAATCTTCGTACACCATATCAGTGCAGTAAATCTCGCGTTTCACTTTGCCTTCGCGCAGCATAAACAAACCTGTGGTGTGGTCAATTTGCGCGTCGATAAGAATAATCGCTTGAATACCACTATCACGAATATTGCGGCCAGGCTGCAATGGTGCAAAGTCTTGAATTTGTCGCAACACGTCGGGCGAAGCGTTAAACAGCACCCAATCGACACCGTTTCCCGAAACACAAATAGACGATTGTGTGCGTTTGGTGGCTTTTATAGTGCCTTTGCGTAAACCATCGCAATTGGGACAATTACAGTTCCACTGTGGAAATCCGCCGCCTGCTGCGGCGCCTAATACATGAATGTGCATAATTTAAACTTAAAAATTTTGAAAACCAATTTTAAACCTTTAATGTATAAAAAAAGCCGGGCTTTTAATTTTGGCTGGCATTTTTTTATAAAAAAAGCTGCCAGGTGGCAGCTTTATGAAAAAATATTAGCTTATTTGTTCATTACGTACATTGTTACTTCAAAGCCAAAACGCATTTCAGTAGCTGCTGGTGTTGTCCACATGATAAATCTCCTGTTGGTTTAAATGCATCGATATTGATGTATTTGTATGAAACTAACTATACGCAATGGTTTAACAAACAGGCTGCTACTAATACTGATTAGCGTCTAGTGATAATCATTATCCACAACAACAGCCGTGCAATCACTACTTTGTTAAGCCTTGTTTAACGCGTCTAGCTTGCACTGCTTGTGCCAGCACATTCAGCGTTGCCACTGTATCATCCCAGCCTAAGCATGCATCGGTAATCGATTGGCCATAAGCCAGCGCCTTGCCTGGTGCGTGTTCTTGGCGACCTTCGTTAATATGCGATTCCACCATCACGCCCATAATACGCGCATCGCCAGCAGCAACCTGCGTGCTCACATCGCGCGCCACTTCTTTTTGGCGCGTAAAATCTTTGCTGCTATTGGCGTGACTACAATCAATCATCAACATTGGCGTTAAGCCGCCATCGCTAAGGCTTGCACACACATTCGCCACATGGTTAGCATCGTAATTAGGCGTTTTGCCACCGCGCAAAATCACATGGCAATCGTCATTGCCAGTGGTGGAAAATATCGCCGAGTGACCTTCTTTGGTGAAAGACAGAAAATGATGCGGACTTTGCGCAGTTTTAATGGCGTCAATTGCCACTTGAACGCCGCCGTCAGTGCCATTTTTAAAGCCCACAGGGCACGATAAACCCGATGCAAGCTCGCGGTGCACTTGCGATTCAGTTGTTCGTGCGCCGATGGCGCCCCAACTAATTAAATCCGCCGTATATTGCGGCGTAATGGTGTCTAAAAACTCCATGCCAGCGGGCATGCCCAGCTCGTTCACATCCAGCAAAAATTTACGCGCACGATTCAGGCCTTCGTTAATGTCGTAGCTGCCATCTAAATGCGGATCGTTTATCAGGCCTTTCCAGCCGACAGTGGTGCGTGGTTTTTCAAAATATACACGCATCACAATTAATAAATCAGCAGATAAATTTTGTCTCACTTCCAACAAACGTCGCGCATACTCAAGCCCAGCTTCAGTATCATGTATTGAGCACGGGCCGACAATTACCAATAATCTGTCGTCCGCTTGGTGCAACACTTGGTGAATCGCCTTGCGCGTGGCGAGTATGTTTTGCGTGCTATTGGCACTTTCTTTTAGATTACTAATCAAGTCTAGCGGCGTGATTAACGGCTTCACTTCACGAATACGTACATCGTCCGTAGCCAGTTTTTCATAAGCCATTTGTTTGTGAGCTAGTTTTTCGTCGTCAGTCATTTACTTAGTATTTCTTTTATTAATATGTCTTCTATGCTTAATATTTCTTTTAGGCTTAATATTTCTTTTAAAACGGTTAAAAAACGTGCGTTTTCACTGAATAATCCAATACTTACACGCAAATAGTCTGGCATTTCATAATTAGCAATCGGCCGCACGATTACGCCTTTTTGCAGTAATTGTTTGTTTACTTCAGCGGCAATATTCACCTTAAAACTGACAAAATTGGCTTGCGAGGGAATGTATTCTAAGCCTAATTGCGTTAAACCCTGCGTCATTTGTATCATGCCCGCTAGGTTGGCGGCGTAACTGCGTGCCACAAAATCGGTATCGGCTAGGCTGGCAATAGCCGCCGCTTGCGCAATAGAATTAACATTAAATGGTTGGCGTACACGGTTTAGCATATCGGCCACATCTGCATGCATTAAGCCAAAACCAATACGCAAGCCTGCCAAGCCGTAGGCCTTAGAGAAGCTGCGCGAGATGATTAAGTTGTCGAATTCTGCCAGCCAACTTATTGCTTCTGATTTGCTTTCTGTATTCAAATATTCATCATAAGCTTCGTCTAGTATTATTAGCACATGGCTGGGAACCACATGGATAAAGGCGCGCAGAGCAGCCTTTTTTAGTAGCGTACCTGTTGGGTTATTTGGATTAGCAATAAATATCAGCTTGGTTTTGGGTGTAATCGCACGCAAAAAACCATCCAAATCGTGGCCATAATTTTTAGCTGGCACTGTTATACCAACTGCACCAACGGCTTGGGTCACTAGCGGATACACCGCAAACGCATGTTGCGAATAAATCACTTCGTCGCCTGCTTGCAAATAGGCACGTGCGGCCAGTTCTAAAATATCGTTACTGCCGTTACCAAATACAATTTGATTGTTAGCCACGCCAAATTTTTGGCTCACCACATCGCGCAGCGCAAAACTGTTGCCATCTGGGTAGCGCGCTATATCATGCACGGCTTCATCAATGGCCATTTGCGCTTTGGGGCTGATACCGAGCGGGTTTTCGTTAGAGGCCAGCTTTACAATATCAGCTTCGTTTAAGCCCATTTCGCGCGCAAGCTCACTAATCGGCTTGCCGCCTTGGTATGGCGCAATGGCGCGAATATGTGCAGGTGCTACCGGCTTAGTCATGGCGTGTTTGCATCATGTTAAAAAATAAATTCACAAATAAAAAGTCGGCATAAGCCGATAACTTGTGATTATAACATGGGGTTTATCGTTAGTTTACGGCTGAAACTAGGCGGTGACAGGATTATTTTTACCTAGGCGTTTCACTTGATACATGGCTTTATCGGCACGATTAATAACATCTGCTGGTGTGCAATTGGCATAAGGCAGCATACAAATACCTACGCTAGCGCCCAAGCCTTTTAGCTTGATTTTATCGGCTAAAATAAAATATTCATTTAAGTTATCTTTAATTTTATGCGCCAACTCTAAGGCAGCTTCTTCATTTTTTACATCTTGCAGCAATATAAAAAACTCATCACCACCAATACGCGCAATGGTATCGGCCTCACGGGTAATGTCTTTTAAGCGGCTGGCTACCTCTTGCAAATATAAATCGCCCACCAAATGGCCATATTGGTCGTTAATGCTTTTAAATTTATCTAAATCAACATACAGGCCTGCAGAGGTAATGTCTGTTCGTGCCGACAAACTAATGGATTGGTAAAGTCTGTCTTCTAGCAGCTCGCGATTGGGTAGTTTTGTCAACATATCGTGCATTGATTTATGTTGATGATGCTGTTTTTCTTGCGCCAATTCTTTATGCATTAAAAATATTTTACGCGATTGCACATCTTTATGATAACTAATGACTGCACCTAAAAAGTAACTGACCAGCAAATAATAAATGCTGGTAATAAAATCTACCTGACTAATATTACCGCCTGCCAAAAATGTTAAATAGACAAATAGATAAAATACCTGCCCGCTTACTATGCTTTTAATAAAAGACAAGCCAGAGATGGAGAACATCCACATGGTGATAATCATCAACACAGGAAAGTAATGTAAAAAAGCGAAATCAGGGTAAAACTTAATTTTGATGCAAATTGCCAGCATGGTGACGATAACGCCTGCCATTACTATGGGCTGGTGATGACGCTCAAAAAAATTAAAAAACGTACTCCAGTAAACACATATTAATGCGCCCACACCAGCTGCTGCTGCCAGAACAATAGATAATAACGCCGAGCTTGGCGTATTCATTGGCTCCATAAAAGCGACCAAAACCCAAGATAAACTGGCAATAATGGCACCCGCTCTAACTTGTTGCTTTAAATGGGGCAAGTTAAACGCGTTAAATTCTCTCTCAAGACTGACATCCCTAAACTGCACTAGCAGCGGAGAAATGCCTAAACGCTCTAAACTGAGTAATTGATTAATCATAAATACAGGCATAGCAATAATTAAGCCAAGCTGTGAAGAATTTGAAAATTAAATATAATGAATAACCGACCAACTAAGTTGCTGTTTTAAAACAATAGTTAGCCAGATATGGTGAGAAATTATAGGATTGCGACTGGGTAAACGCCTAAAATTTTAACGAATGCGGCTTTGGCTGCGACTTGTTTCAACGCTTCTGCCACTTTTTCATCACTGGTGTGACCTTCAATATCTACATAAAACACGTAATCCCACAAGCCTTGTTTCGATGGCCGCGATTCGAATTTGGTCATGCTAACACCGTTTTTAGCCAGCGGCGCAAGCAAATCTACCATGGCGCCAGGTTTATTTTGCGTGGCCAGCACTAACGATATTTTATCTTTACCCGATGGGGCTACTTGTTGCTTACCCAGCACCAAAAAGCGCGTGGTGTTGTTGGCATCATCTTCAATATTTTCGGCCAACACATTCAAGCCAAATAACTCGGCTGCGCGCTTGCTGGCAATTGCCGCGGCAAAGGTATTATCGCTAGCAACCAACTCATGAATCATTTGCGCTGCATATGCATTACTGGTAACGGGCTCGCGCAGCACCCCTGGAAGCCGCTTATTTAGCCACTCGTGGCACTGTGCCAATGATTGGCTATGTGAAAATACATGCGAAATTTGTGTAATATCAGTTTGTTTAGATAGCAAACAATGGTGAATAGGCAGCGTAATTTCGCCACAAATTTGCAGCGGGCTGGCCAGCAATAAATCTAGCGTTAAACCAACCGCGCCTTCAGATGAGTTTTCAACTGGCACTACACCATAATCGGCTTGGTCTGCCTCAATGGTACGAAAAACCTCGTCTATGCTGCCACAAACTACCGCTTGTCGGCCCAAGCCAAATTGTTTTAGCGCGGCTTCCTCACTATATGTACCCAGCGGGCCAAGAAAAGCAATGGAAAGCTCTTTCTCCAGCGCGCGACAATTGGACATGACACCGCGAAAAATATGGCTCACCGCCTCATTAGAAAGTGGCCCTGCATTGTTAGCTTGCATGCGGCGGAGTATTTGTGCTTCACGCTCTGGCCGATAGATCACGCCATCGTCTTTTAAGCTACCAATTGCGCGCGCTAGCGCCGCACGCTCATTGACGAGCGTTAATAGCTGCTCATCAATAGCGTCTATTTGATCACGATGTTGTTTTAATTGGTCGCTCATATAATTAGTTTAATGAGATTGCGCAAAATGTTGCATATATTTTACCAATGCTTGTACACCTTCAATCGGCATTGCATTGTAAATACTAGCGCGCATACCGCCCACCATGCGGTGGCCTTTTAATTGCAACAAACCAGCCTCGTCAGCGCCTTTTAAAAACGCAGTGTTTAATGTCTCATCATGTAAAAAGAATGGCACATTCATGCGGCTACGATTGGCAAGCGCAATATTGTTGCTATAAAAGTCAGTGTTATCAATATAATCATACAATAAATTGGCTTTTTTAATATTGTGTTGCTCAATCGCCGCCACGCCACCCTGCGCCTGCAGCCACTCAAACACCAAGCCTGCAATATAAATACTATAAGTGGGCGGCGTGTTAATCATGCTTTGGTTATCTGCCTGCGTTTTCCAATTAAACACTGCTGATGTGAGTTTACTAGCTTTATCCAACAAGTCGTCACGCACAATGACAATACACAAACCTGCTGGACCAATATTTTTTTGCGCGCCTGCGTAAATCACACCAAACTTACTTACGTCAATTGGGCGTGAGAGTATATGCGACGACATATCAGCGACTATTGGCACATCACCCGTATTCGGAAGGCCGTCAAACTCCACACCATTAATGGTTTCGTTAGTGCAAATATGCACATAAGCGGCATTTTTATTCAGCTGCCAACTATCAAATGTGGGTACATGGGTAAAGCCGCCATGCTCGCTGCTGGCGGCAATATCAATCTGCCCAAAGGCGCGCGCATCTTCCACGCTGCGCTTGCTCCAAGCACCTGTTACTACATAATCTGCAGGCCTATCACCAAGCAAATTCATTGGCACCATGGCGTTTTCTGCAATGGCGCCACCTTGCAAAAATAGCACCTTATAATTAGCTGGAATCAACATCAAACTGCGCAAATCTGACTCAGTTTTTTCTAATATACTGGTGAATTCTTTGCCGCGGTGCGACATTTCCATCACGCTCATACCGCTACCATGCCAATCCAGCATTTCTGCCTGCGCACGCTCTAGTACTGGCTTAGGCAGCACTGCTGGCCCTGCTGAAAAATTGTAAATTGTCGTCATATTAAAAAGTCTTTTTTAGCCGCTGATGAACGTTGATAAAACCAAACACTGTATTGCGAATCTTTGCTAACACTAGCTAGATCATTTTTGGCAAGACTGATCTGCGTCTATCCGCGTTCATCTGTGGCTAATATTATTCTGCTTCTTCCTCTTCATCCGTTTCTACAATCTTCTCAAGCCCAGACAATTTTTCACCCTCACCCAAATTAATCAAAGTCACGCCTTGCGCTACGCGACCCATATCGCGAATCTCTTTAACGCGGGTACGAATCAACACGCCACCAGTGGTAATGAGCATAATTTCGTCTTCTTCATTCACTAATTTTGCCGCTACCACCAAGCCGTTACGCTCGCTAATTGCAATGGCTTTTACGCCTTGTGTGCCACGGCCGGAATGGCGGAAATCGGCTAATACCGTGCGTTTGCCATAGCCATTTTCAGTCGCTACCAGTACTGTTTGCTGGTCACTATCGGCAATTAACAATGATAACACTTGTTGTTTAGGTGCTAGCTTCATGCCGCGCACGCCGCGCGTGGCGCGACCCATGGGGCGCACGCCATTTTTCTCATCGTTTTCAGAAAACCACACTGCTTTGCCGCCATCAGAAACCAACACAATATCGTTTGAGCCGTTGGTAATTTCTGCACCAATTAGGTAATCGTCATCATCTAAATTAATGGCGATAATGCCCGATTTACGTGGGTTAGCAAATTCGCTTAGCGCAGTTTTCTTCACCGTGCCTTGTGCGGTTGCCATAAAGATAAAGTGGTTTTCATCAAACTCTTTTACCGACAATATGGCATTAATTTTCTCGCCTTCTTCTAGCGGGAACAGATTGATAATTGGCTTGCCACGCCCGATTCTACTGCCTTGTGGCACTTCGTACACTTTTAGCCAATAAACGCGACCACGGCTACTAAAGCACAGAATATAGTCATGCGTATTGGCTACAAACATTTTGTCGATAAAGTCATCTTCTTTAGTGGCAGCTGCGGTTTTACCACGGCCACCACGACGTTGCGCACGATATTCATCTAGCGGCTGCGATTTCACATAACCAGTATGCGATAGCGTCACCACCACATCTTGCGGCGTAATTAAATCTTCTAAGCTTAAATCTTGCGTGTTTTCTACAATCTCACTGCGGCGTTTATCGCCAAATTGCTTGCGAATTTCGGTTAGCTCATCGCTAATAATCGTCGTCACGCGGCCAGAGTTAGCCAAAATATCTAGCAAATCGGCAATTTCATCCATCACTTCTTTATACTCGCTGACAATTTTATCTTGCTCTAGGCCAGTTAAGCGTTGCAAGCGCATTTGCAAGATTTCTTGCGCTTGCACGTCGCTAAGCCTGTAACCGTTTGGCGTTAAACCAAAATCTACACTTAAGCCTTCAGGGCGTGAGGCTTCCATGGCGGCGCGTTTCAGCATTTCCTCTACCACGCCCGATTTCCATACTTTAGCCATCAAATCCACTTTGGCTTCTGGCGGCGTTGGGGCAGCTTTAATCAGCGCAATCATCTCATCTACGTTAGCTAACGCCACAGCCAAACCTTCTAATACATGGCCGCGCGCACGCGCTTTTTTAAGCTCAAACACAGTACGGCGCGTAATGACTTCACGGCGATGGCGTAAAAACGCCTCTAACATTTGTTTCAAGTTCAACAAGCGCGGCTGACCATCCATAATGGCCACCATATTCATGCCAAACGTATCTTGTAGCTGCGTCTGTTTGTATAGATTATTTAAAATCACTTCAGGGATTTCGCCACGCTTCAGCTCAATCACCACACGCATGCCCGATTTATCTGATTCGTCACGCAAATCAGAAATGCCTTCGATTTTTTTGTCGTTAACCAACTCGGCAATTTTTTCAACAAACGTTTTTTTGTTTACCTGGTAAGGCAGTTCATCGACAATCAGCATTTGCCGACTACCTTTTTCCATATCTTCCACGTGGGTACGTCCGCGCATTACCACACGACCACGGCCAGTGCGATAGCCTTCTTTTACGCCCACCGTGCCATAAATAATACCGGCTGTAGGGAAATCTGGCGCTGGCACCAAATCAATCAGCGCCTCAATGCCTACTTCTGGGTCTTTTAGCAATGCAAAACAGGCGTCTAACACTTCGCTAATATTGTGTGGTGGAATATTCGTCGCCATACCCACCGCAATGCCGCTACTGCCATTAATCAGCAAGTTTGGAATACGTGCTGGCATAATCAGCGGCTCATGCTCGCTGCCATCGTAATTAGGGCCAAAATCGACGGTCTCTTTGTCAATATCGGCCAGTAATTCATGCGCAATTTTGCTCATACGAATTTCGGTATAGCGCATCGCCGCCGCGTTATCGCCATCGACCGAGCCGAAGTTACCTTGGCCATCTACCAGCATGTAACGCAAGCTAAAATCTTGCGCCATACGCACAATGGTGTCGTAAACCGCGGTATCGCCATGCGGATGGTATTTACCAATCACATCGCCGACAATACGCGCAGATTTTTTATACGGCTTGTTGTAATCATTGCTCAGTTCATGCATGGCAAACAATACTCGGCGATGCACAGGTTTTAAGCCATCGCGCACGTCTGGCAATGCACGGCCTACAATTACGCTCATGGCGTAATCGAGGTAGCTGCGACGCATCTCATCTTCTAAACTAATGGGGAGGGTTTCTTTTGCGAATTGATCCATGTGAATTTCCGTGAGTAATTCCGTATTGTGATGCTACTTGTTTGTATAATTTATTGTTTTCATTCGCTTTATTTTGCAGTGCAAAATCAGCTTTTTTAATACAACAATTTTAGCATGTTTGTTGTGCCAAAACATGCTTATTACTGTATTAATTGGCTAATATAGCGAATAAAAAATGTGTCTTGCTATGCTTAAAAATGATGCTAATATTATTTATTGTAAATTTAATTTTAATTAATTAAATTTATCGTATAAATTAATTTTTTTGCCTGCTTGATCATTAAATATCGCGTAAAATTTGTATACGTTTAGTTAATTTACACCAACTAGTTTAAATTATCTGTACATTTTAATTACCAACCAATGGAGAGCTATATGCAGTTAAAAGGATCGAAAACGGAAAGCTGTTTAAAAGACGCTTTTGCAGGCGAATCACAAGCGAATCGTCGTTATTTATATTTTGCAAACAAGGCGGATATTGAAGGCCAAAATGATGTAGCGGCCTTGTTTCGTAGCACTGCAGAGGGCGAAACTGGCCATGCGCATGGTCATTTAGAATTTTTAGAAGCTTCTGGCGACCCTGCCACTGGCTTGCCAATTGGCCCAACACGTCAAAATCTTGAAAGTGCCGTTGCTGGCGAAACACACGAGTACACCGACATGTACCCTGGCATGGCGCGCACGGCGCGTGAAGAAGGCTTTGAAGAAATTGCAGATTGGTTTGAAACATTAGCCAAAGCAGAGCGTTCACATGCAAACCGTTATGCTAAAGCGTTAGCCGAGCTTGTCGATTAATTAGTTTTTTGAGCTTATACAAAGCGGGTTAGCGTTTATTAAAGCTAGCCCGCTTTTATGTGTGCAATATATCCTTTAAAAAATAAAATGAAAGTCTTTAATAATGAGTAAAGAAGGCAACCTGCAAGCGCCTACCCGCCACGCATTAGATTGGCAAAACCCCGATTTTTATAACGAAGAAAAACTCAATCACGAGCTTGAGCGCATCTTTGATATTTGTCACGGTTGCCGTCGTTGCGTCAGCTTATGCAACAGTTTTCCTACCCTGTTCGACTTGGTGGATAACAACCCGACGATGGAAGTGGAAGGTGTCGATAAAAAAGACTTCATGAAAGTGGTTGACCAATGCTATATGTGCGATTTGTGTTACATGACCAAATGCCCGTATACCCCGCCGCACGAATGGAATTTGGACTTTCCGCACACCATGTTGCGCGCAAAAGCCATAAAATTTAAAAAAGGTGAAATTGGCTTTGGTGAGAAATTATTAGCCAGTACCGATGTGCATGGCCAATTTGCGGGAATACCCATAGTCGTGCAAGCCATAAATGCGGTGAATAGCACGCAACTAATGCGTAATGTGATGGAGAAAACACTGGGCGTGGATAAAGATGCTTGGTTACCAAGTTTTGCCACTGAAAAGTTTAGGCATGGCGCAGTACAAAGCTCACAATTTTCTGTAAAAGACGGTGCAAAAACCCCTGGTAAAGTGGCAATTTATTCAACCTGTTACGTTAATTATAACGAGCCAGGCATCGGTCACGATTTACTTAAAGTGCTTGAATATAATGAGATTCCTTACGTGTTGGTGGACAAAGAACAATGCTGCGGCATGCCAAAACTAGAGCTGGGCGATTTAGAAGGCGTGGCAAAAAGTAAAGAAGCCAATATTCCGCACTTGGTAAAATATGCCAAAGACGGCTATGCCATTTTAAGCGCAATTCCTTCTTGCACATTAATGTTTAAACAAGAAATACCGCTAATGTTCCCCGATTGCGCCGACACAAAATTGGTGCAAGATGCCATGTGGGATCCATTTGAATACTTAATTGCGCGCAAAAAAGATGGTTTATTAAAAACCGAATTCAAAAAACCGCTTGGCAAAATTAGTTACCATATTCCCTGCCACGGCCGCGTGCAAAATATTGGCAAAAAGACTGAAGAATTTTTAAAGCTCATACCAGAAACTAGTATCAATACGGTTGAACGTTGTTCTGGCCACGCGGGAACATACGGTGTTAAAAAAACGCATCATGCAATGGCAAAAAAAATAGGTAAGCCTGTGGCGAAACTGATGGCCAGTACCGAGCCTGATTATATTAGCAGCGACTGCCAATTGGCAGGCCATCATATTGAGCAAATGATGACTGAAAACAACTTGGTTAACACACAAAAACCAGCGCAACTGGCGCACCCATTAAGCCTTGCGCGCATTGCTTATGGCATCGATTAATAAGCTAAAGTCAAATAGCATCTTATTTGGATACACTTATTTAATCAATGCGCAAGCCGCATGGATATTGGCTTGCAGGGCATAATTATTTTCTCGATAATTTTAAAGCAATGAAATAAACAAATTTTAGGAAACAAAATGGCAATTACCCGCGATAACATTATGACGCTTGAGGCGTACAGCAAATACCACAAAGAAAACAAAGCCAGTATTATGGCGCACCGCCAACTGCGCTCGGTTAGGCTGGGTGACAACTTGAATATGCAGTTTGAAAATGAACTGACTATTCGCTACCAAATTCAAGAAATTTTGCGCGTAGAAAAGCAATTTGAAGAGCAAGGTATTTTAGACGAGTTGGACGCTTACGCGCCATTAGTGCCCGACGGCAGCAATTGGAAAGCCACTATGTTGATAGAATATACTGATGTAGAAGAGCGTAAAATCGCGCTGAGTAAATTGATAGGCATAGAAGACAAAACATATATTGAGGTGGACGGTTTTAAACGCGTTTATGCAATTTCTGACGAAGATTTACAGCGTGAAACCGACGTAAAAACTAGCGCGGTACATTTTTGCCGCTTTGAATTTAACGAAGCTGCCAAAAAAGCCATTAAATATGGCGCAGTTGTTAAGCTGGGCTGCGATCACCCCAATTACAATATGAGCGTGGTGATACCGTTAAATCAGTTGGAATCGTTGCGCGAAGACTTGAATTAAAACGTTTGTGCTAGTTTAAAGCCGGCCATTGTAATGTTAGCAATGCCCAAACCAATTAGCACAGCTAAAGTAACTCCCATGCCTTGTACACGCTTGCGTAAATCGTCTTTCAGCAAGCCTTGTGCGTGTATCCATCGCCCTACTAAAAACGTCGTGCCAATCACATGAATCATCCACGCTGGCGCACCATTATATTCCAGCAAAAACAACATAATAATAGTAATGGGCATGTATTCAGCAAAGTTACCATGCGCACGCACAGCGCTTTGCAGTGCAAAAACACCACCATCACCCAATTTTACTTTATTGGCGCGGCGTGCTTTGATGGCTTGTAAAGCCAAAAAAGCCAACAATAAACCGCTTAACCCCGCATAAATACTGGTATGCATATATACCCTTAATCCTAAAAATGTAAATCGGCTTTTAAATCATCCACGTGTTCTAATCCCACCGCAAAACGTACCAAGTTATCTTTGATGCCTGCAGCCTCACGCGCCTCTGCCGTGATACGGCTGTGCGTGGTGGTGGCCGGGTGGGTAATGGTGCTTTTTGCGTCACCTAAATTAGCGGTAATCGAAATTAATTGTGTGGCATCAATTAAGACCCATGCGGCTTGCTGCTGCGTTTGGCCTGCTTTTGGTTTTACTTCAAAACTCACAATGCCGCCGCCATTACTTTGCTGTTTTAACGCCAAATCATACTGCGGATGCGAAGCCAAGCCAGGGTAATACACGCGCGCCACTTGTGGTTGCGCTTCTAACCAAGTCGCCAGTTCTAATGCGCGCTTAGCGTGGGCTTCCATGCGTACATGCAGCGTTTCTAGCCCTTTTAGAAACACCCAAGCGTTAAATGCGCTCATGGTGACACCTGCGGTGCGTAAAAAGCCGTACACAGGCTCCATTAGCGCCTTGCTGCCTAATACCGCGCCACCTAAGCATCTGCCTTGGCCATCAATATACTTGGTTGCAGAGTGAATAATAATATCTGCGCCTAAATTGAGAGGCAGCTGAATCGCGGGCGTACAAAAGCAGTTATCTACCACCAAATGCGCGCCTGCTTTGTGCGCGATGCTCGCCAAAGCGGCAATATCGCATACTTCAGTCAGTGGGTTCGATGGCGTTTCGACAAATAATAGCTTGGTTTTAGGCGTTACTGCGGCTTGCCACTCGTCCAAATTGGTTTGCGATACATAAGTGACCTGCAAACCCCAGCGCGCCATAATGTTGCTAAATAGCTGTGTAGAAGTGCCAAATATGCTGCGTGACGATACAATATGATCGCCAGCGCTGCACAAGGCCATCACCGTAGCCAATATAGCCGACATGCCAGTAGAGGTCGCCACGCATTGTTCTGCACCTTCTAGCGCGGCCAGTTTGTTTTGAAACATAGTGACCGTTGGGTTAGTAAAGCGCGAGTAAATATTGCCCGCCTCATGCCCGCCAAAGCGCGCTGCTGCTTGCGCTGCGCTGTTAAAGCGGAAGCTAGAATTTAAAAATAAAGCCTCAGAATTTTCGCCAAACGCAGTCATCTCGCTGCCTGCGCGAACAGAAAGTGTTTCG
The DNA here is from genome assembly GCA_031429035.1 of Methylophilaceae bacterium. Classification (GTDB taxonomy): domain Bacteria; phylum Pseudomonadota; class Gammaproteobacteria; order Burkholderiales; family Methylophilaceae; genus Methylotenera_A. The sequence continues at coordinate 6,179 of JANOYU010000133.1, read as the reverse complement.
GGATGATATTTTTTTGTAGTCATTTGCCACCCTTAATTACGCTTGCCGCGGGCATTAAAAAACCCGTTAAAGCTAAGCAATAAGCTAAAACGGGTTTTTATAGCTTGATTTACAAGCCCTCGCTTTAGCAGAATTTATGATGCGCCCGCAAGCTGAGTAAGGCTTTGTTTAAAGTTGGCCACTCAAATCAGCGCAATTTAATGGTATGCCTAAGCTATTCTAGCGTCAAGCATTTTTTAAAGCTAAGTAATAAAAGCTAAGTAATACAAAGCTAAGTAATTAGATCTAGGTAACTTCTTCTGGCTCATCTTCACTGTCAATTAAATTCAAATCCATTTGCGTGCTGGCATTGGCGGGTTTTTGTTTTTTATTCATGTCGCCACGCGCGGCTTCTATACGGTTTAAATAAGCCGCATCCACATCACCTGTGACGTATTTGCCATCAAAACAGCTGCAATCAAAGTCTTTAATGGCCGCATTGCTTAATTTAATATCGCCGACTAAATCTTCTAAATCTTGGTAAATAAGGGCATCTGCACCAATTTCTTGGCAAATTTCCTCATCGCTTCTGCCCGTTGCTAGCAACTCATCGCGGCTAGGCATATCAATGCCATATACGTTGGGAAAACGCACGGGTGGCGCAGCAGAGGCAAAATACACTTTGTTGGCGCCAGCATCGCGCGCCATTTGTACAATTTGTTGCGATGTTGTGCCGCGCACGATGGAATCGTCGACTAGTAAAACATTTTTGCCTTTGAATTCGATGCCAATGGGGTTTAATTTTTGCCGAACAGATTTTTTACGTAAGGCTTGGCCTGGCATAATAAAGGTGCGACCAATATAGCGATTTTTAATAAAGCCTTCGCGATAATCTAGCCCCAAGCTAATGCCCACTTGTAACGCACTGGGCCGACTGGTATCGGGAATGGGAATCACCACATCGATCTTAAGGTGCGACCAATCGCGCTTGATTTTATTGGCTAAACTCACGCCCATGTCTAAACGCGTTTGATACACCGATATGCCATCTATCACAGAATCTGGCCTGGCCAAGTAAACATATTCAAAAATACAGGGGTTTAATTTGGCGTTATCGGCACATTGGCGGCTGAAAAAATTGCCTTCCATGTCAATAAAAACCGCTTCACCAGGTGCCACGTCGCGCAGCATTTTAAAGCCCAGTACATCCAGCGCGACGCTTTCTGAGGCAACAATGTATTCAGTGCCTTTATCGGTATCTAGCTTACCAATGACTAATGGGCGAATACCATTGGGGTCGCGAAACGCCAGCAGGCCAAAATTAGCAATCATGGCCACTACAGCATATGCCCCCTTGCAGCGTTTATGCACGCCAGCGACCGCATCAAACGCCATATCGGTGTTAAGCACGGCGTTTTTAGAGGTTTTTTCAATTTCGTGTGCCAGCACGTTTAATAACACTTCAGAATCAGAACTGGTATTAATATGGCGTAAATCTTGGCGAAACATTTCTGATTTTAGTTGCTCAGAATTGGTCAGGTTGCCATTGTGGCCAAGCACAATACCAAAAGGTGAATTGACATAAAACGGTTGCGCCTCGGCCGCGCTAGATGAGCCCGCAGTTGGGTAACGCACATGACCAATACCGACATTACCTACGAGGCTGCGCATGTGGCGGGTTTGAAAAACATCTTTCACCAAGCCATTGTTTTTATGCATGAAAAATGTATTTCCGTCGCAGGTGACGATACCTGCGGCATCTTGCCCACGATGTTGCAACACTAGCAAACCATCATATAACAACTGGTTGACTGGGTTTTTACCAACAATGCCTATCACTCCACACATGTATTTACCCTTAATGCTTTTTAGTATTAAATCACAAATTATCTAGTTGTACTGAATATGTTTAGCCACCATTTGTGGCACAAATGGCAACATGGTCTTCACCAAAGCCTCTAATGGCGAACTGAACATGGCGTTAGTCCAGCGCGCATCTTTGGGTAAACTAGTTAACCCAGCCAAAAATACCAGCACGCACACAATAATTAAGCCGCGCGCAAAGCCAAACACAGCACCTATGCCACGATTAAGCCAATTTAAGCCAATTTTTTTAATTAAGCTAGATAAAGCAATGGTGAGCAAGCTGGCAACGAGTAAAACACCAAAAAATACAATAATATGTGCCGCTAAAATTTTGAGCGATTCAGTTGGAATATCTGTTGGTAATAGAGGAATAAGCTGTGTTGCGTAGGTTTTTGCAATATAAATAGCAACCAACCAACCTGCAATGGCAAGCACCTCGCGCACCGCACCGCGCATCATACTAACTACAATTGAGATGCCTATTATCAACAATACGGTGTAATCAAAACTAGTCATTTAACTGTCTTTTTTTAATACTATTGGCTAACCACCATACCGGTTAAGCCAGCATCTTTAATGTTTTCTAAGGCAATCGCCGCCTCATTTCTATCGCCAAAGGTTTGCGTACGTAAGCGAATTTTTTGGCCTTTATCAGTGCTAATTTTCTCAGTTTGCGATTTATAACCTAAATCGCTCAGTTTTGTTTGCAGCTGTTTTACGTTTGCTGCATCTGAAAATACACCCACTTGTACATAGAATTTTTTACTGCTTGCGTCTTTAGGTGTTTCTTTAGGCGGCGTATCTTTTGGTGAGGTAACTTTGGCAGTACTTGCGGCAGCCTCGGTATCAATTGTTGCCTCGGCTGTGGGCTTGGTTTCATCAATGACTTTTGGCAATGCATTTGCAGGCTCTGCATTGGCTGGCTCTGCAGGCACGATAGTAGAATCAAAATCTGACGCATCAGCAGATGTTGATTCATTTGGCAAAGTAATGGTAATTTGTTCTTTTGGCTCGCTTGCGCTGCGGTCTTTTAATAGCATTGGTAGCACAATCACCATCAACAACACTAGTGCAATTGCGCCAACCAAGCGGCGCCGTGCGCGTTTCTTTAAGTTTAATTCTTGGTCACCAGCTGGATCTCTTTGCATGCTTAATTACCTTCAGATATTTGCCCTAAATACTGCTGTAAAATGTTGCTTATCGTTTTGACCGTGCGCCATCGCATCTGCAACTGTGTAAAACGAACCAAATACAATGATTCTATCATTTTTAGCCGCATCTTTACAGGCAGATGCTAGCGCTGCGGCAACATCTGCGAATAATTTTATTGGCTTTTTGCTATTTTGTTGCAGCAAAAAATGCTGTAAATCTTGCGCTTTTGCACCACGTGCGCTGTCAATATCGGCTAAATACCAAGCGTCTACCTCAGCAGTTACGGCACTAATCACGCCGCCCATATCTTTGTCGCGCAGCATGCCTAATACGGCCAAGGTTTTGCCAGTGTAAGCGGCGGCTTTTAAATTTTGTGCCAGTGATGTCGCCGCGTGTGGGTTGTGCGCCACATCCACAATAATTTGTGGATTTGATTGAATTTGTTGAAAACGGCCTGATAAACTCACTGCCCTGAGAGCCGCATGAATACTAGTGTCTAGCACAGGCAGTTTTTCATTTAAATGTAATACTGCACACAGCACACAAGCGGCATTATTCAACTGAAAATCGCCCACTAAACCCAATGTTGGCAATTGTAATTGCACACTGTTAGCTGAATATTGCCAGCCTTGCTGGGTTTTTTTAACACTAAAATCACGCCCAATTAATGCCAAATTTGCGCCAATTTGTTTTGCATGATTAAGCAAAGTTTGGGGTAGATTTTCATCGCCGCAAATGGCTAATGTATTCGCCCGAAAAATACCCGCTTTTTCATAGCCAATTTGTTCTCGTGTATCACCCAAATATTCCATGTGGTCTAAATCAATTGTCGTCACAATGGCACAATCTGGCTCAAACACATTGACTGCATCTAGCCTACCGCCTAGACCAACCTCTAAAATACAAACATCCAACTTTTGCCGACAAAAATGCCACATCGCAGCCAACGTACCCATCTCAAAATAAGTTAGCGCAACGTCGCCATTCTCAGCCGAACAGCGCGCCGCTTCTACCGCGGCAAAAGCAGTGCATAAATCATCATCTGAAATGTTTATTAAATTAACACTAACACGCTCGTTGTAACGATTGATATGTGGCGAAGTATAGCAACCAACCCGATAGCCTGCTTGCACATAAATATGGCTAAGCATGGCGCAAACAGAGCCTTTGCCGTTAGTGCCTGCCACCGTGATAATAGGGAAGGTGGGGCTAAGTTTTAGTTTATCAAGTACGGTTTTTACGCGACCCAAACCCATGGAGATGTTTTTTGGGTGCAAGGCCTCGATGTAGGTCAACCACTCTGCTGCGTTACTAGGCTTGATTGCGATGTTGGTCACTTTAGAGTCAGCTGGTAGCAATCAGGTAGTGATTGAATAGCAGCTATTAAGCTGCTTTCGGCATTCGCATGAGGCTTGATAATATATTGGCTAATTTTTGGCGCATTTCGCGGCGGTCAATAATCAAATCAACTGCGCCATGTTCGACTAAGAATTCAGCCCGCTGAAAGCCGTCTGGCAAGGTTTCACGCACAGTTTGCTCAATTACCCGCGGGCCTGCAAAGCCAATTAGCGCGTTTGGCTCGGCAATAATCACATCACCCAGCATGGCAAAACTAGCCGAAACGCCCCCCATGGTTGGGTCTGTTAACACAGAAATATATGGCAAACCAGCGTTAGAAAGCTTAGTCAAGGCAGCGCTAGTTTTGGCCATTTGCATCAGCGATAACAAGCCTTCTTGCATTCGCGCGCCACCGCTGGCCGAAATACAAATAAATGCCGCCTTGCTTTTAATGGCAGCATCTACGCCGCGTACGAAACGCTCACCCACCACCGCGCCCATCGAGCCGCCCATAAATTTAAACTCAAATGCAGCCACTACCACATCAATACCATGAATTTTGCCCTGCATCACAATTAGTGCGTCTTTTTCGCCGCCTTCTTTTTGTGCTGCTTTAATGCGGTCTGCATAACTTTTGCTATCTTTAAATTTTAGCGGGTCAATCGGCTCCACATTAGCACCAATTTCCACATGTTTATCTGCAGTGTCTAGCAGCTGATTCAAACGATCGCGCGCGCCTATTCTGTTGTGGTGCGCACATTTTGGACATACCTCTAAATTACTATCTAAATCGGTTTTATAGAGCACAGTTAAACACGACTCGCACTTGCTCCATAAGCCTTCTGGCACATTTTTTTTCTGTGCAGAATCAACCACGCGCTTAATTTTTTGCGGAATTTTATCTAACCAGCTCATGTTTTACCCCTTAAATTCCTATCGTTTCTAATCAATTGCCGACCGTAACTCTTGCATCAGCTGACTAATATTATGCATCAAATTTTGTTCGGATGATTCTTCTATCGTCATCACCATGCGGCTGCCCACGACAATCGCATCGGCAAATTCAGCCACCTTTTTTGCAGTCGCGGCATCTTTTACACCAAAACCAACACCTATTGGCAGGTTGGTTTTCGCGCGAATCTCCGCCACGCGCGCTTTCACTTGCGCCACATCCATATTAGCGGCACCAGTAACACCTTTTAGCGATACATAATACAAAAAGCCGCTGGCTTGATTGACGATTAAATTCACGCGATTACTGTCACTGGTGGGTGAAAGTAAGAAAATACTATCCATGCCCGCTGCCTGCAAACCTGCAATAAATGCTTTGCACTCTTCTGGCGGATAATCCACAGTCAGCACGCCATCAACCCCTGCTTCTTTAGCGGCTTGGGTAAATTTTTGCTGCCCCATTGCCTCAATAGGATTGGCATAACCCATTAATACAATAGGTGTTTCTGTGTTTGTTAGGCGAAATTCTTGCACCATCTGCAACACATGCTTCAAGCCTACCTTATGCTTCAAAGCACGCTCGCTGGCGCGCTGAATGACTGGACCATCCGCCATTGGATCAGAAAATGGGATGCCAACTTCTATCATATCAGCGCCACTTTTTACTAAAGTGTGCAATATAGCCACGGTATGATTAGGGTGCGGATCGCCCGCCGTGATGTAGGGAATTAAGGCTTTTTTGTTGTTGGCTTTTAGACTTGCGAAAACGGTTTTTATACGTGACATAGATAATTGTTATTTAAAATAAATTTTCGACCACACTAATTAAAAATGCAAAGCGCTAAATAGTACAAGGCGTGAGCGTAAAATAGACGCGCCGCATATGGGGTATA
>JANOYU010000132.1:0-18434 GCA_031429035.1 Methylophilaceae bacterium | reverse complement strand
TGATTAGTTATTTGGAAGACTTTTTGTTTCCGCCACAACGCTCACGTTCACCCGTAAAATCGCTATCTGGCGGCGAACGAAATCGTTTATTATTAGCTCGGCTATTTGCGCGCCCAGCCAATGTATTAGTACTTGACGAGCCAACCAACGATTTGGATATTGACACGCTAGAACTGCTAGAAAGTTTGCTGCAAGATTTTGCTGGCACATTATTCCTAGTTAGCCACGACCGCGCGTTTTTAGAAAATACCGTCACACAAGTCATCGCGTTTGAAGGCAACGGCGTGCTGACCGAGTTTGGCGGCGGTTATGACGATTGGCGGCGCTTTTCTACTCAACAAAAGCAAAAAACAACTGCGCCACAACCCACCAAATATGAAACCAATGGCCATGCGCCTGCTGGCGCGGTTAAAAAAGTAACAGATGATGCCAAGCTTAGCTTTAAACAACAAAAACAGCTAGATGAAATCCCAGCGAAAATTGAGCAGCTAGAGATAGAACAAGCCGCAATTAACGCGCAATTAGCAGATGGCGAGATTTATAAAAATGATGGCAAAAAAGCCAAAATGCTGCAAGCCAGATTGTTAGAAATCGACAATCTGTTAGAAAGTTTACTAGCGCAATGGGAAGCTTTGGACAGCAAAAAATAACCATAAAACATGCAAAGTGGTAGTATAAATAGCGGTTAAAACGGTAACATTAGTTTTGTGTCATTTTTTATGTCTCCGTGGTGAAACGGATATCACCGGCCCCTCCTAAGGGTCAGTTACAGGTTCGATTCCTGTCGGGGACACCATTTTACTGGTGTAATTTAACACTAAAATTTACCGCTAAACTATTTGTATTTTGTATCATCTAAAACTTGTATGCTGACTAAAACCATTCTTTATAGCGCTGTATTGCTGATCGCCTTTTTAGGTTATCGCAGCTATAGCGCCGCGCCCAACACACCCAAAATAGGCAGCAAAGCGCCCGATTATAACTTACCCAATGCAAAGGGTGAGCTGGTGAGTTTGGCTAGCCTGCAAGGCAGCTGGATAGTGCTTTATTTTTACCCGCGAGACGATTCGCCAGTGTGCACAAAACAAGCCTGCGCTTTTAGAGATGACATGCACAAGCTAGAAAAACTTGGCGCAAAAGTGGTGGGCGTGAGTATAGACGATGGCAAAAGTCATGCCGATTTTGCCGCTAAATACAGCTTGCCGTTTCCACTGTTAAGCGATAAAGATGGGTTAGTTGCTAGCAAATATGGCGCACTGACTAACTTAGGCGTAATCAAAATGGCTAAGCGCTACACATTTTTAATTGACCCAAATGGCGTGCTGCGTAAAACTTATTTAACGGCGGATACGTCCAAACAATCACAACTAATTATTGATGACTTGACGCTGTTGATTGCATCCAAAACAGATTAACTCGCGTATACCTTATTTAAGGAGTTTGCTATGAAAACTATCGTAATGGTTTCTATTTCACTGGCTTTGTGCATTTTTTTTAGTGGTTGCGCCAGCAAATCACAATTAGCTAAAGTAGATGCGCAAAAATGGACTGCACTTAAATGCAGTGGCTTTTTAACTTGGAATGAGTGCCGACAACAAGCGCATAACTTGTGCCCCAATGGATTTCACAGCGCCGATTATTTAGAAAATTACACCATACAACGCCGCGAAGTCAGTATTGCTTGCAAAGCTTAAACTAGCGCGAGGGAAAACAAATGCTCTGCAACCCGCATAGATATTGGCTTGCAGGTAAAGCATTTTGTGTTACATAAATAGATTGTAAAGCTAGATTTTAATTGTTTGGTGCCCGGAGCCGGAATCGAACCGGCACGACCGTAAAGTCGAGAGATTTTAAGTCTCTTGTGTCTACCAATTTCACCACCCGGGCAGATGATTACTACTGAATTACTACGGGGCGTATTCTATCACTGTTGCGCGCATTTTGATTACTCGCGTTTAAAAAATAAGCTAAAACTGTGTAGAAACTTGCAGCCACAGCTGGTGTTTTCTGTGCTCGCCTTCGCTATCTTCATTGTTGCTGTCTAAACCGCGGTTGCCCGTAATCTGTCTGCTATAACTTAAATGTGCATCCAATAACTGGTTTGCAAAGCCTAAGCCAAAACCAGCGCTAGCCAGTTGATAACAATTTTCTAGTTGCGGGTTGCCTGCGCTCCAGCCTGCCCAGGTATTTTTAAAGCGGCAAACGCCACCCGCATCGGCCAGCAAACTGGCGCTAAATTGCGGCGTAATGGCATAGCGCGCTTCGGTGTTCAGCATCCAACCTTGGTCTGCTGCTGCCTCGCCCACTGTAAAGCCAGTTAAACCGGCGGGGCCACCCAATGAAAATTTCTCAAAGCCACCCAAATTACTATCGGCCATTTGGCCAGACAATAAGGCTTTGGCGCTCCACTTTTCAGTTAAAATTTGTTGGCGACCAACATAAAAATTGAGTTTATTGTAGCTACCATCGGTGCGCGTAGTTAGTTTATCAGCAGCCAAATCATCTGTATTTTGTAAATCTAAATTACCCGACGTTAAGCTAATGCCGCCCCAAAACGTGCCACCTGCACCAAGCCCAAAACTGTCTGAGGAATCGCCTTTTAAGCCCAATGTAAAGCTACGATAACGCTTATCTGAGATTTCAAAGCCTAGCGCGTCATCTGTTGAATTTAATTCCTCAATATTAGCTTGCAACTGCAAATTGGAATACAAGCTACGTATAAGCGGGTGCTTGATGCCAGCCCGCAACGAATACGATTCTCCCTTTGCCTCTAAATCGCTTAACCCATCACCCACCACTTTATAATTAGTCACCGCAGCAGCAATATCCATGCGGGTTCCAGCATAGCCTAGTGGAAACTCTATGCCGCCACTGACATACTCTAATCCACGGCTTTTAAGGGCTTGTACACTCAGCGCATCACCCCAACCTGTCAAATTATTAAATGTTACTTGGCCATTTACACGCACTTTGCCAAGTTGGCGCGATCCATAATTATCTGCCCAAATATTTGCATTAAAAATCGGCCTATCGCTTAGGTTTAATGTCACAGCTGTTTCACCCGTTTGTGCGCCTGCTGACAGCGTAGCTTGCGCCTTAAAACCTGGCGTATCGTTTATTAACAGCATGGCGCGTTCTAGCGCTTGGTTATTCAGCGGCGCGCCTTTTTGCTGCGCTTGCGCCAGCATGCCAGTAGCTAACTTTGGGTTTAAACGTGAATTAGGCTCTAAGTTAGTTTGCTCTATATTAGTACGCACGTCACCCAACTTGGCTTCGTTAATTTCGATGGTCACCAAGCCATTTTGAATATCTTGTGGCGGCAAATACACTTTAGCCAGCCAGCCTTTTTTGCGATACAACTCACTAATTTTTTTGGTGACAAGGTTTAAGCCGTTGTAATCGAGCGTTTGGCCAATAAAACTAGCTACTTCGGCTTGCAATAAAGCCTGTGGCAGCAAATTAGCGCCCACAAACTGAAAGCTTTTTACGGTGACAGCAATATCACTTTTGCTAGCAGGGGCAGCTTCATCCTGCGGTACTGCAGGCGCAGTTGGCGGTAAGTTGGGTGTATTTAGTTTTTCTATATCGCGCTGAATACTGCCTGCATCTACTGGCGGCGCGGCGTGTGCAACATTGATCATTGCAAATAAACCCAGTAAACAGTTAAATTGATTGTTTATTTTTCTCACTCAACCCACACATATTCATCATTTTATTGTTATAGCTTTAAACAAGCGGGGCTTACCAAGGCATTGGCCACCACGCCGCCAATTAATGGCTGGCTGGCCGATTGTTTATATTCTACATCATCTGCACCAAAAGCCTCTAAGCCGCTAATCATGGCATTGTCATTTGCTGTGCCGCCACCACAAGTTTGCGTTGCTTGCTGTGGGCGCGTTAATGCTGGGTTAAAACCAATACCTAAAGCTGCAAAATTAGCTGGTTGTACAACACTTAGCACGCCGTTGACAAAGGTAATATCGTAGTTTGCCGCACTTAAACCAAACGGCGTAATGCTGTAACTGCCTGCAGGTGAGCTTGTTACTGCCAACGTATTGTGGCCAAGCACGCCAGTAAGCACCGCACTAGTTTCACCACCCACAAAACCTGCAAAACTGCTACTAAACGGTGGATTGACGCTGCCTTGTGTTTTAGTGGCATTATTGGCGGTTACCGTCAGTGCTGCTTTGTTAATATCTGCTGTGGCGTTGGCAGTGCTGCTGACTAAGTTATAGTTGCCTGCATCTGCCCCACCCAAACTTATACCACTAATATTGACTGTTTTAATAAGGCCGGCATTGGCATCAACAAATGCGCCTGTTGCCGTAGATACGTTCAGTACATCACCGCCAAATATGCCAGTAAACGCAGCGCCGCTAGTATTTAAGCTGGCAGTTGTTGTTGCATCATAGGTTTTGTTATTGGCTGTAATGCCAGTTACCGCGCTAATATTGGCTTTGCTAATATCTGCCGTGCTAGTGGCTGTGGTATTTACTGTGTAATTGCCGGCATCAGCTCCTGTTAAGCCTAAGCCAATGGCAGTGACGGTTTTACCTGTGCTTACGTTTTTATCTGCAAATGTCGCCGTGCCACCAGCATAAGTCACAGCGTCACCCGCAATCACGCCTGTTAAGCTGCGCGTGGCGATGGTAGCCGTATTAGTTGCGTCGTACACTTTATTATTAGCAGTAATTGTGCCCGCAATACCCAATGGCGTAATAGTGCCAGTTGCACTATTTGTAGTCACATTATAATTATTACCGCCATTGCCATCAATCACCGTGTAGCCAGCATCTACATTAAGCGTGCTGCCATTTGTGCCAAGCACATTTTTGCTGGCAAAACTTTGGGTGGCAGTAACGGTATCGGGGCTAAATAAGCCTGCTGTACCCACTGGGCCGATTGGGCCAAACGGATTAAGATTAGTCGTTCCATCATAAACTTTAGTGTTGCTAGAGGCATTTAAAGCCAAGTTTGCTTGGTTAATAGTGCCTGTGTAAGTGCCGCCAGTAAGGGTGTAGTTAGAGGCCGAACCTGTGCCATTAGTCAAGCCAAGTGAGCCTATAGCGACTGTTTGTGTGCCCACATTTTTACTGGCTAGCGAGCCTGCGCCAGTTAAATTAAGCGTTTGGCCAAGTACACCATTAATCACACCAAAATCACCTGCATTAAAGGCAGTAGTCGCGTTATAGCTGCGTGTGCCGTTTAAGTTAATTATGGCTTGATCTACCCTAAAATTGCCACCAAAATAGCTAATATTATAGTTGTTGGCATCGAACGTACCACCCGTGGCTAAACTGGCTAAAATAGGGTAAAAGTTCACATTGGCAGTGTTAACGGCACCTGGGCTGGCTAAGCTTACACTGCCGATAGTTTCACCATTTTGCAAACCACTAGCCGTAAATTCCGTGCCTGCAAAAATAAATGTATTACCATAAGTTTTAGTTTGGTTATTGGCAGTTACCGTTAAATTTGCGGGATTAATGCTTAAGGCGCCATTGGTAAAGGCTAAATTGTAGTTGCTATCTGTGCCGCTTGCGAGGTGGCTGTAGCTGCCTACATTCTGACCGCTACCACCTGAGGTTGTCACACCAGTCAACACAGCGACAGTTTCGCTATTGACTAAGCCCGTCGCTGTAAAGCCAGTAACGCTTTGTGTGAGGCCGTTGTAGGTGACGTTGCTGCTGTTGGCAGTGACAGTGGCGTTGGCTTTATTAATAGTTAAAGCACCATTGGTAAAGGCTAAATTGTAGTTGCCATCTGTGCCGCTTGCAATGTGGCTGTAACTGCCTGCATTTTGACCGCTACCGCCGCTGGTGCTGACACCCGTCAATACCGCGGTAGTTTCACCACCGACTAAGCCTGTGGCAGTAAAGCCAGTAACGCTTTGTGCAAGGCCATTGTAGGTGACGTTGCTGCTGTTGGCGGTAACGCTAGCATTAGCTTTGTTAATGGTGCTAGTTGTATTGTTAGCAAGAGTGACATTGTAATTGCCGCCAGCATTACCGTCATTTACCGTTACGCCAGACACAGTAACAGTTTTATTGCCAACGCCTGCATTTGCATTAGTAAAAGCAAATGTACCACCAGTTAAAATGTTGCCATTAAAGAGTGTACCACTGGTTATATTGGCAGCGCCAGCCGCACTGGTGGTTGCATCATATGTTTTTACTACATTACTGCTGCTAACAGTAATATTGGCTTTATTTACTGTTAAATTACCTGCATTCGATTTAGTCAGCGTATAACCATTATTTGCCGTAATTGGCGTCATATCAATCGCATAACTACCCACGTTTGCGGTAACTGTCGAACCTGTTGAAGTGGCAGTGCCTGTGACAGTATTTGCCGCAGTGTCTTGCGTGAAAACATTGCCAAAAGTGGCTGCATTAATAAAAGTACCCGTAACGTTGTAGGCATTGGCCACTGTTAGTGCGCCATCTTGGCCGTAAGTTTTAGTTTGATTGGTAGAAGTGACTGTCAATGTGCCTGGGTTATTAGCAAATACATAGCGATTGCCAGTTTGCAACACCGCAGCTGGGTAAGCAGTATTCCACACGGCTTGGTTAGCGCTATCTAAAGCGCCAAATGTGTTGCCAGTGTGCGTATTTGCATACACCAACCAACGGCCACTGGCAGTAAGCGCCGACGCACCAGCATTATTAATAAAGTTGATGCCTGCTAAAGTAATATCACCGCCGGTACTGGTACTACTGTTGGCGAGCGTGACATTGCCGCCAGCTCTCACTGTTAAATTGCCGGTTAAGTTTGAAGCGCCATTGCCAATGGTGATTGCATTAGTGTCGCGTAAGCTGACATTGTTTGCGCCATTGATATTGACCGTGCCAAAGTTATTATTAGCATTTGTGGCAATCACATCGCCAGCTCCAACAATGCCTAAATTGCCTGCTGTGGCTGTTGTTACGCCATTTAAAGTAAGCGTAGATGCTGCAGATGTTGTACCGATATTGCTGGCACCTGTAGTTGTAACCGTACCACTTACTACCGCCGCGTTTGTACCTGTTAACGCGCCTGCAGCGCCAACACCTGTGCCGTTAATGCTAATTGCAGATTCCGCCAAGGTAACATTATTCACATTTAAAGTTGCACCACTGGCAACCGTAGTGCCACCGCCAATTGCACCAAGTGCATTGGCGTTGCTGGCTACTAAAGTGCCTGTATTAACCGCAGTTGCGCCTGTATAAGTATTGGCGCCTGACAGCGTGAGAGTGCCGTTACCAGCCTTATTTAAACCCGCTGCACCACTTACAATAGCTGACACGTTTAAGCCATCCGCCGCGTTGGTAATAGTAAACGTGCGCGCTGCCGCACCCAAGGCCAAATTACCGTTAATGGTGGCATTATTTGCGCCGCCTGTTGACGTGACATTTCCACCCAAAGTCAAAGTGCCTGTGCCCGTATTTACTGTGCCGCCCGTTGTTCCACTATTCACTGTTAACGCGCCAATGGTGTCGTTAAAACCTGCTAAATCATAGCTACCACCATCATTGACGATGACACCACCCGTAGATATTGCATTATTTGTGCCATATCTTAATGTACCAGCATTAACGGTGGTATTGCCCGTATAAGTATTGGTGCCGCTTAATATAAGCGTGCCAGTGCCAGTTTTTGTAAGTGTGCCAGCGCCAGTAGCAATAACTTTACTAATCGTAGTATTGCCCGCACCGCCCACAGTTAAAGGTTGCGCGCCCGTGATATTGCCTGCACCAGAAATCGTTAATAAGCCTGCGTCTGAATTAATACGCGCGCCGCCAGCGCCCAATGTAATAGCACCTGTCACCGTATTGTTACCGCTAATATTACGCAATGCACCGCCGCCGCTAACACCTGTGCCTGTTAAATTCAAAACCTCTGCTACCGTAATGTCACCCTGCAAAGCCAGCGTTGCGCTACTGGCAACTGTTGTCGCGCCTACACCAGCGCCAAGCGCAGTATTATTTGCTGCTACTAAAGTACCTGCACTCACTGTTGTTGCACCTGTATAGGTGTTTGCGCCGCTTAAAGTCGCCGTACCAGTACCAGTTTTAGTTAGCGTACCTGTGCCAGTGGTGATCGTGCCATTAATATTAGTATTGCCAGCGCCATCTAGTGTTAAATTTCTATTAACACCTGTAACTGAATTGGCAGCACTCAGAGTCAGAGTGCCTGCATCTGATTGAATCTCACTGTTGCCAGCTAAAGTGACTACGCCGCCATAAGTATTGTTACCACTAATATTGCGTAATGCACCATTTGCGCCTACGCCAGTGCCATTAAGGCTTAAGGCTTCTGCAACAATATTAATATCACCTTGCAAAGCTAAGGTTGCGCCAGTTGCCACTGTTGTTCCTGTACCCGTGCCGCCAAGGGCAGCATTATTGGCTGCCACTAAAGTGCCTGCACTCACCGTTGTTGCACCTGTGTAAGTATTAGCACCAGTTACAGTCATAGTGCCTGTGCCTTGCTTGGTAAACGCAGCTGCGCCGCTCATTACGCCAGAAAAAGTAGTGCTGGTATTATTGCCACCTGCAGTTAAAGTACCAGTCCCTAAGCTAATATCACCTGCGCCTGCTATTGACCCAACCGTTTCTGCAAAGTTATTTAAGTTAAAGGTTGCGCCAGATGCGACAGTTATAGCAGAAGCATTTGCGATACGGTTTGCAGCACCCAAAGTTAAACTGCCAGCGTTAATGTTGGTAGCACCGCTATAACTGTTACTATTATTTAGCGTAAGCGTGCCAGCACCAGCCTTAGTAACGCCGCCAGTGCCACTAATAACGCCGTCATAAGTGCTATTAGTATTGCTGGAATCGCCTATGGTGAGCGTATTGGCGCCCAACACAACACTACCAACGCCAGTGATAGAATCGATGGTTTTATTGCCACCAATATTTAAAATGCCATTCACATTTACCGCTACGCCCGAGCTAGCTGCAATGCTGCCTGTGGCATTAAGGGTAAGCGTGCCTGCGTTAATGGTGGTGGCGCCTGTATAGGCGTTTGCGGCGCTTAAAGTTAGCGTGCCTAAGCCAGCTTTAGTTAACCCACCTGCACCGCTGATAATGCCGTTATAAGTGCTGGGAGTATTGCTAGCATCGCCAATGGTTAGTGTATTTGCACCTAGATTTGTGCTGCCAGCACCTGTCATCGAATCAATGGTTTGATTGCCCAAAATACTAAATGCGGCATTGTTGACAACGGCTGAGCTGGTCGCAATGCTGCCCGCAGCGCCAATAGATAATGTACCGCCGCTGATGGTAGTAGGGCCAGTATAAGTGTTAATACCACCCAGTGTTAGCGTGCCAGTACCCGTTTTAACCAAGCCAACGGTGCCATTGATAATACCTGAGAAATTAGTGCTGGTATTATTACCACCCGTAGTTAACAAACCTGTGCCGCGGGTAATATTACCTGCGCCTGCAATTGACCCAACTGTTTCTGCAAAATTACCCATATTAAAACTTGCGCCAGCCGCTACAGTTAAGGCCGATGCATCATTAATACGATTTGATCCGCCTAATATGATGCTGCCAGTATTAACATTGGTTGCACCCGTGTAGCTATTAGCGCTGGTCATTGTAAACGTGCCAGCGCCATTTTTAGTGACGCTGCCCGCACCGCCAATAATGCCTGCCCCACTTTGGGTAACGTTGCCCGCAGCATTTAAAATAAGTGATGATGCCGATGTGCCAGTGGTAACAGCTGCGTTAATAGCGATATTATTGTTGGCGGTTAAAGTAAGTGAATTGCCAGATGCCCAAGTGACTGCATTAGATATTGTGATATTGCCTGAGTTAGCTGCGGCAGACGCAGTAGTTACCACCACATTGTTTGCTGCAAGTGCAGTTTGCAGCGTGGTGGTATTTAAAATAGAGGTCGGGGTTGGTGTGGTTTCTTGAAAAGTTGTTGCGCCAGTCGATTCAATCGAGTTAGCCCCTGTTGAAATAGTAATATCTGTTGGGTCTAGCAACAAAATGCCCATATTGCCGTATTGCGCGCGGGTATCTGCAGCGCCAATAAAATTTAAATGCTGTTTACCAGAAACTTCTACAAAGCCGCCATTACCACTTTGCATGCCGCCTTTTGCTGAGATATTACCTAAAAATTGCGTTGCGTTATCTGCCCACACAATCACTTTGCCGCCATCGCCATTTTGGGTGGCATCTGCACTTAGTTTGGCGTTTTGGCTAACAAAAGTTTTATTGGCATTTTGAATTGCTGAATTCTTTCCTTGAAAGTCGCCGCCAACCAAGATAGTCCCACCGCCAGTTTTACCGTTTACATTAATACTGCCAGCATCAAAAATGCCGACGTTTTCACCTAGCATTTGCACATTACCGCCCTTACCTGCTGACGATTGTGCGGAAATTTCGCCACTGTTGATGACGGTTTTTGCGCCTGTTAGTCGCACTGTTCCGCCAACAGAAACCATACTATCGGCTTCGATTCTGCCGCTATTATTAATCACCGAAGTCATTAGGCCATCTGCCGCGCGCGCGCTCATCAATACTTGGCCGCCACCTACTTTAATTAAGCTCTTATTCTCAATTAAAGTATTTATATTGGCGCTATCAACTTGCACATTAATTAAGCTATTGCCAGCAAAGTCCATTGTAATAGCATCGCCAGTAGCCAGTATTGATGCGCCTTGTAGAGCACTGATTATGCCCTCGTTGCGAATTTGTGGTGAAAACATGGCCACATAGCCACCATTATTGGCCACAATATTGCCCATATTTATCACATTGCCAGTGTTGCCAGCAAACTTGTAATTACTGCTTAAAAAATCGTCATCGCTAATATTTAAAGTTGACGCAACAAGCCCGCCCACATTCACTTGCGCGCTTTGGCCAAACAAAATACCATTCGGGTTAATTAGCCATACTTGGCCATTGGCGTTTAAATGCCCAAAAATTTGCGATGGGTCTTGGCCTGTTACGCGGTTAAGCGAAATGGCGGAAGCATTGGGCTGCACGTAATTAACTGTGGCATTGGCGCCAATATTATAGCTGCCCCAGTTGATAATCGATTTTTGCGTACTTTGCAAAATGTTCAGTTGGTTAGCTGCTTGCGAAATAGTAGATTGCCCTGAAACCACCTGCCCGCCTGTTGGCAGCGCATTTGTAGCAGGGTCAGCATAAGCATTGCTGCTTATCAATATGCTTGCTAAAAGCAACGTTTTAGCTTTTGATGATTTACCATGTGATTTGGCAGTCTCTGCCACTGCCTGCCAAACTAGGCTGGCAGCGTTAAATACTAAGCGATAACAATGGTTCATAACTTAACCTTTTCGATCTTAGTTTTTTCTTATTATTATTTTAATAAATAATATAACACATTAATTTTATTAGCTATTAATATGCTTTTATACATTAAAGCAAAAAGTAAGCCAAGCCATATTGTTACAGAAATATTAGATATAAAAAAAGCACATTGTTTTCACAATGTGCTTTTTTATTGATTCAAAATATTTACTTGGCTGTTAGTTCGCGCACTATCTGCCACTGGCTAACATTGCCACTGTTGGTTTTTTCAAAATCCAGCGTTTTGTGCACTTTATCGGCGAAGCCTTTGCTGGCTACACGTTTTGCGTTACACACTTGGCAACCTAAATCATCTTTGGCTTTTTGCAACTTATAAGTGGTGACTGAGTAATCTTGATCAAACTCTGCTTTAGCTTTGTCACCATCGCAAGTCACTTGCAAATTAGCAATTTCTAAATTAATTTTACCATTGGTAGCCAAACGTTTTTTGCGCTGCGCTTGCCATGCCTCTTTGCTTAGTGGTGGCTCTGGGTTGAAGCTATCCGCGTAAAATTTAATGTAGTTATCGTAATCTTTATGGCGCCATGCGCTGGCCCAATCGTTTACACGCGTGGTTACAACTTCTGGGCTGCAAGTACCTGCTGGCTTGGCAATCGGCTTAGTCATTACTTTATCGCCCACTGCGAGTGGCTTGGCATCTGCCAATAAAGCCGCTTTATCAATAGTTACCTGCACTGGTGCGACCGCTTGGCACACATTGGCAGCGTCCATATAGTCTTCGCGCGTGACTTCTGGTAAGCCTTGGCGGGTAGAGCCAATTTTATTTAGTAGCTCGCCTTGCGTGGCATAAAGTCGTGCATAAGCCGTTTGCACATCGTAATCGGTATTGGTGTAAGCACGGCGCGCTTGAAAATACTCATTTTCAGTATCTAGTAAATCTAACAAAGTACGTTGGCCAATATCAAATTGTTTGCGATACGCCTCGCGCGCATTTTCAATCGATTTTTGGTGTGTATCGCGATAAATAAGCTGTTCTTTAAGTTGATTAATATCGTTATAAGCAATATTCACCAATTGACGCGTATCAATACACGCTTTGTCGCGCATGTCGTTGGCCACGTTCATTTTCTCGATGGTTTGGCTGACAGCTGCTTTATCCGAAAAACCATTAAACAGGTTAAAATTCATGGTCAGCTCTAAGACATCGGCAGCATTGGTGCTGTTGCGGCCATCGCTGCTGGTGCCCAAATTTTTACGCGCTTGCAAATCTAAGCGTGGTAAATATTTAGCCTCTTTGGTTTTTACTTCATCTTTAACGGCTTGAATATCTTCACTGGTGGCTAAAATATTTGGGTTTTTAAAATAGGCAGCACGTAGTGCCTCAGCTGCTGTGGCCTCAGCGCCTGCTTTATAAAAATCTGGCTGCTCTAGTGTTTCTGGCGGTAACTCGCCCAATAAACGCTGTACACGTGCGGTTACATCGTGCAAATTGGTGGCTTCTGTTAATAAGTTAGCTTCGGCCAAAGCCAAACGGCCAGTGGCTTGTTCTAAATCCACCTTGCGTGCCACGCCCGCATCGACACGTTCTTTAATTTTATCAAACAATTGCTTGTGCACAACGTAATTGCTTTTGGCAAAATCGGTCAGTTGGCGGTAGCGCAAAGTATCCATGTAGCCACGCATAAATTCCAGCGTGTTATCTTGCATGGCACTTTGCAGCTCGTAATAGCGTACACGCTTGGCGTGTCCAAGACGTGCGACTTCATTTGGCGTAGCCAAGCCGTCAAATATCATTTGACGCAACACTAGCTCGTTATTATAGCGCGGTATGGCTAATCCACCGGTCACACGACCGTTCACTTCTTCTTGTTTACGATAAGTAGATTGAATATCTACTTTTGGCAGGTAATTGCCTTCCACCACATCTTGCTCGTAACCTGCGCCTATGTAAGCGTGGTATTTAGCTTGTACTTCGGGGTTAGATGAAATGACTTTTTCGACCAAAGATTTAAGCGGGATAACGGCTTCAGCTTGCGCGCTTGCGTTAAAACCTAACATTGCAATTAGCAAAACAGCCATTTTAAATATTGGATGGGGTGAATCTGACATTCTTATTTTCATAGTCTTCACAGTCTTCACAGTCTTCACAGTCTAACTATATGTATATATTACAGTAGTTTAATTTTAACTGTCAATAAATCGCACATATTATGCACGCGTAATTTAACTTTTGCAAAAAAACCTTTTTTATTAACGCTACGAGTAATATGGCAATCAATTTATGATTAATTTTTATTATATAGAATAAAGGGCCAGCTCTCTAGAACTAGCCCTTTAATGGTGCAACAATTAACGATTATTTACATTGCTGTTGTATTAATCGGTAATAAGTTTTTGTTGCGTAAGCAAGTTTTGAATAATATCTTGGTCAGTGGTGAAAGAACCAACCAAATCTACCCCAGTAATGACGATTTTTTGCACATCTTTGGTTAAGTTAAAGCCAGTTGAAAACTCTCCACTGCTACTAATATGCACAATGGTATCGGCGCCCAGTTTTTCAAAATGCAGATAACTGTTAAGGTTGCCAAGGCCGACTTTATTTTCACCACTTAAAATATCACGCAAATCAAGCACATCGCCGCCTGCACCAAAGGCGGCTGGGTTAAAGTCAGTAATGGTATCTATTGCAGGGGCACCTTTAGCGCCTTTGTCCGCCAAGTCCCATTTAAAAGTATCAACGCCCGCGCCGCCCGCAAGCGTATCATTGCCTGCGCCGCCCACAATTAAATCTGCCCCTAAACCGCCTTGCAGATTATCATTGCCTGCGCCGCCATACAGTTTATCTTGGCCATCACCACCAATTAAGGTATCTGTGCCCGCCTCGCCGTACAGCAAATCATCGCCTGTGCCACCCGTGATATTATCGTTGCCAATACCGCCATATAGTTGGTCATCGTCTGCACCACCATCAAGGGTATCGTCACCTGCACCGCCTTTAATAATGTCTGAGCCTGCCAGGCCATTCAATATATCATTGCCAGCAAAACCAGATATCGCATCATTGCCCGCCGTGCCGTTAAGCGTATCTGCAGCAGTAGTACCCTGCACTTCTTCGGTAATGGCATGCAGTTTTAAAGTGGCAGATGAAGTATCGCCTTGCGTGTCGGTTAGGGTGTATTGAATGTTCTCTGGGGTAATATTGCCTACTGTATTTGCATTCACTGGGTCAAATACGATGCCATCTAATTGAATAGATGCGTTACTAGTTGGCTCTATAATCAAGCGTCCTATATTGCTCCAGTTAGTTGGCAGTGGTACTGCAGTGCCTTCGGTAGTAATGGCAAATTGGCCTAGTAAGTTGCCTGCAATATCGTAAGCGGTTACAGCAATAGCCACGCCTGTGGCTAAATTACTAGCCGCTGCATTAATATTTAATTTTACCGTTTCTACCCCGCGTGCATAAGTTGCTTGGTTAAAGTCGATGATAAGCGTTTCTAAATTATCTAATCTGGATGTATTATTACCGCCTGTTACACCCACACCCGTGGTGCTGTAATCGATATTAGCGGGGCTGGCTGTACTTATATTTGCAGTACGGCTAGCGCCACTTAAAGTAATATCTGCTGGCGGCGTGTCGAATGATCTCGTCACTGTTGCGCCAGGTGTTGGTGTTGTGGTTTCCGCTGTCGGTGGCGTGTATTTATAATAACCATCGGCATGAAATACCAAGCTGCTACCGCCTGCTTTTGTCCAAGTAAGCTCTTTTGCAGCAGTTACACTATATGTACCGCCATCTAAAGCCACGGCTGTTACAACACTCAGCAAGCTTATCGAAGCGCCTCTAAACACTATTGACGACACTTGCGCGTTATCAATGGCGTTATCTGCCCCAGCACCAGCATTAAATGGGGATACCGCTTGGCCAATACCATCAGTACTTACACCAGTAATCACATTGCCATCAAAGAATGTATTTTTTGGCAACAAGGTGTCGCTATCGTCATAAGCCACTGGTTTACCGTTAATAATACGTATGGTATCGGTAGCAGTGGCAGTATCGCCGTCACCATCTTTAATTTGGTAAGTAATATTAAATTCATCGCCCACCACGGTTGCACCTTGGGTGTAATAGCTAAATTCGCCATTAGTAAAGGTAAACACCAATGAGCCTTTGTAAAAACCTAAGCTAGTGCCTAATGTAAGCTGGCTACCCGTGATAGTAACAACGTTGCTAGTGCCAGTTAAATATTGCTCGTTATAAGTAATATTGCCAGTGGCTGGGTTGTAGCTAAAGCGTACTAATGTATCTGCCACCGTGCCAGGGTCGTTGCTGTCTAGCAGAATATCAATAAATTCAATATAACCGCCATCGGCACCAAATTGTGTTAGCGAGCCAGAACCTGTGCTAGAGCCAACAGTACCGCCAAAACTTGGTGGCACTGTGGCCGTTAGTGCGGCAGATAAGCCATTCAAGTCATTCACCAAAATTGCCGGGTCTTTCATATTACTAGCATCGGCATCAATGTTATGAATGCTATCTAGCGGTGCGGTGTTGCTAATGCCGCCACCTATGCCCAGTGCGTATGATTTAACAGATGGGTTGTTAGCCAAAAATGTTGCATAACTAATTGGGTTTGCAGGTGCATTGGTCTCGTTGGCGGGGTTATTAATACCGCTACCCACTCCATTGGTGTCTGTTCCAGTTGAGGATGTTGGAACACCATCAGAAATAAAATATGCAATATTGGTTTTGCTGGCATCTACCACGCCAAACATGTCTTGTATTTTATATAAGCCATCTTCATAATTAGTACCACCTGTTCCTGTAATAGCCGCAATTGCCGCAATGGCAGAGGCTTTAGTGGTATAAGCAACATTGCCATTTAGTATGCTGGCAGTAGCCGAAAATATGCCCAACTTGACCGATGTAGATGCAGATTCATCAAAATAGCGGCTAACCATATCAATCATCGCCTGCTTGGCTGCAGCTAAGCGTGTGGTAATGGTGACCACGCCATTGCTATCTATCAAGCGCACTTCGCCACCACTGCCTACTGCTGTCATACTGCCAGATACATCTAGCATTAATACCAAGTTGTAGTTAGTGGCTACCGATGTTTGTGGAATCTCTAACAATGCATTCGTTGCAATCGGTGCGTCATCTACAATGCTTAATGTTAAAGTTGCGCTATCGTTTTCACCCGTGGCAGAGTTAGTAAGATTATAAGTAAACGTTTGCGCGTCATTCACCCCTTGCGTGGTTTTACCCGTTAGCGTGTAAACATAATCGCCCTTAACAAATGCACCCACTGTTTGCGTATACACTTGTAGCGTACCTCTAGCATCCGCAATAGTAATAATGCCGCCCACAGGCGTAATGCCATTTACATTGACTACATTTGTAAAACTACTAATTCCACTGTCATTGGCTAAAATATTGCCAGTGGCAATTTCACCTGGCCCAGCCTCTAGCGTACCTGCATTTTGTGCGCCATTTTGCTGTATGCCAGATTCGTAAACGGTTGTTACATCATTATTGGCGGTTGTAGTCGGGTCATAATTCATCGTTAATGTTGCGTTCGACGTATCGCCATCGTTATCTGCCAACGTATAAGTAAATATATCGGGGGTGGCAGAAGGCTCTGGGTTAAAGGTTACGCCGTCTACCCTAAAGTGGCTAGCTGCTACAACAGATCGCACTACAATATAGCTAAACGGCAAGCCTGTGGTAATAACCATATTAGTTACGCCACCTGCTATACCTGCTGTGGTGCCGCTAGAAACTAACACGCCTGTGGCATTATAGGTTTCATAAAGCGCAGTTTCACCAGCAGTTAAATCGGTTAAATTCACTGTGGCAGTTCTGGCGCCCACGCCTAAGCTAATCACCAGCTGTTCGCCGTTTTCAGTACGGTTAGTTGCACTTGTGCCTGCAGCTTCTTCCGCACCAAAACCGTCATCTGTTTCGCCAATGTTGTCTACAAATCTAGCTCTAGCAGCAGATGTAGCGTTTAAGCTAGCTAACACTAAGCCGCTTGCAGGTGTGCCTGCAGTAACATACGGCTCTGACGTATCAAAACCATATAAATTAACACCTTGCGCAGTAAAGCTGGCAATACCTGTTGGGTTTGCCACCGTTTTTACTGGCGCACCAGCGGTGTAGGTATAGCTGCCATCATCCAAATCAATCGCAAGCGTACCGTTATTCGTCACTATAGTACGCACATTGGTAGCACCATTTAGAGTGTTTGAAACTTGCGTACCTTGTGTTAATACAACATTGGTTAAATTATGTGGGCTATCTACATTTAACGTGTCTGCCGTAATGCCGCCAGCACCTGTAATTACATTGCCTGTAACGCTGGTGCCAACACCTGCACTATCCACATCATTATTGGCAACTGGGTCTGTATCGGTAATATTAATTGTCACCGTTGTCCAAGCAGAATCATTTGTACCATCGTTCGCTTTGTAAACAAAACTATCAGTATCAGCTGTGAAATCATTGTGGATACGCGTAGGTGCAGTATAGGTATAAGTACCATTTACATTCATTACTACCGTCCCACCGAGTGCAGTAGTGACAGTGTTGCTACCATTAGCATTTTGCGTGCCTATACCCGTGTTATTAGTGGCAAAAGTGCTCACTGTTAACGGGTTGCCATCTACATCGGTGTCATTGGTTAATACTGTAGTTAATGCTGTCGTTGTACCCTCAACCGCATTGTAGTTATCGGTTACACCAACGGGGGATGAGTCATTATCAATGATGGTGCCAATCGCCGTGGCGCTGGCAATGCTGGCGTTAGTGGCGCCAGTGAGGCTAGCGGTAAACGTTTCGTTGCCTTCAAATAGTGTGTCAGCCGTACTGGCAACACTGACGGTGGCAGCCGTTTGGCCCGCCGCAATGGTCACCGTAGTGGTGGTTTCTGTGTAGTCGCCGGTACTGGCGCTGCCCGCACTGGTGGTGAAGCTGACGGTGATGGCGCTACCACTAATGGCAGACTGGCTAATCACAAAGCTGAGTGGGCTACCTTCGGTGGCCGCAGCCGCGCTCCTACTTAAGCTGGGTTGGGCATCATCGTTCAAGATGGTGCCAATCGCGCTGGCGCTGGCAATCGTGGCGTTAGTGGCGCCAGTGAGGCTAGCGGTAAACGTTTCGTTGCC
>JANOYU010000131.1:0-8465 GCA_031429035.1 Methylophilaceae bacterium | reverse complement strand
TCAAATTCACTTTTTGGAATTGGCCCGATAATGCCAAAATGGTTGCGTGTTGGCATTAAAAATACTGGGATCGCACCCGTCATAATAATGGCGTGCAAAATCGATTTATGGCAGTTTCTATCCACCACCACTACGTCACCTGGCGCTACAGTGCTGTTCCACACCATTTTGTTGCTGGTTGATGTGCCGTTAGTGACAAAATAGAGATGGTCACAATTATAAATGCGTGCCGCATTGCGCTCACTTGCCGCTACTGGCCCTGTGTGGTCTAACAGTTGACCTAATTCTTCCACCGCATTACAAACGTCCGCGCGCAGCATGTTTTCACCAAAAAATTGGTGAAACATTTGGCCAACAGGCGATTTTAAAAATGCCACGCCGCCTGAATGGCCTGGGCAATGCCAAGAGTACGAGCCATCAGCCGCATACTCAGTGAGCGCTTTAAAAAACGGCGGAGCAAGGCTATCTAAATAGGTGCGCGCCTCACGTAAAATATAGCGCGCAACGAATTCTGGCGTATCTTCATACATGTGAATAAAGCCATTCAGCTCGCGCAAAATCTCGTTGGGAATATGGCGCGAAGTGCGTGTTTCACCATGCAAAAAGATAGGGATTTCTTCATTACGATAGCGAATTTCATCCACAAATGCGCGCAAATTATCGAGAGCATCCTGATTTTCTTCTACAAATTCATTGTCATCAATCGATAAAATAAACGCTGATGCACGGCTTTGTTGCTGCGCAAACGAGGTTAAATCGCCATAACTGGTCACGCCCAGCACCTCAACGCCCTCGGTTTCAATGGCCTTGGCGAGCATGCGAATGCCCAAACCTGAAGAGTTTTCAGAGCGGAAATCTTCATCAATGATTACAACTGGAAATCTAAACTTCATTCAAATACCTTCATAAATAAATTTTTAGGGCGAATCACTTCGTCGCGTGCTCACTCAGTCCTCGCCGTAATAAAACATACTGCCTCGTCTCTCGCTCCGCGTCTTCTCGCGCTTCATCCCACAAAATTTATTTCTGTAAGGTATTTGCGAATCTCTCTATATCTTAGGTAGCGTAACGCCAACCTGCCCCTGATACTTGCCACCACGATCTTTGTAGCTGGTTTCGCACACATCATCGGCATCGGCTTCAAAAAACAGCACTTGCGCACAGCCTTCATTGGCGTATATCTTGGCCGGCAGCGGTGTTGTGTTGCTAAATTCCAGCGTTACATAACCTTCCCATTCTGGCTCAAACGGCGTTACGTTTACAATAATGCCGCAACGCGCATAAGTGCTTTTGCCTAAGCAAATGGTGAGTACATTACGCGGAATTTTAAA
The DNA here is from genome assembly GCA_031429035.1 of Methylophilaceae bacterium. Classification (GTDB taxonomy): domain Bacteria; phylum Pseudomonadota; class Gammaproteobacteria; order Burkholderiales; family Methylophilaceae; genus Methylotenera_A. Next base: position 7,134 of record JANOYU010000131.1, on the reverse strand, counting down.
ATATTCTACGGTGCGCGCCAACGCAAACGAATTGGGTGGAATAATACAGTAATCAGCATTCACTTCTACAAACGAATTTGGGTCGAAATTTTTCGGGTCCACAATGGTGCTGTTAATGTTGGTAAACAGCTTAAATTCTGAGCTGCAGCGAATGTCGTAACCATAGCTTGAGGTTCCGTACGACACCATGCGCTGGCCGCTGGCATTTACCTTGACCTGATTAGGCTCAAAAGGTGAAATCATTTGATGCTGCTCCGCCATTTGGCGTATCCATTTGTCTGACTTTATGCTCATGATTTAGTACTCATAATAATTGATTTGTTTTATGATTGATAAACGAACAGCATTATAAGATGAATGTTTATGTTTTGCTGAAAATTTTAAGGAGAATCAGCATGCTAAAGCTCGGGCCAGTGTTGAAATTTTTAGGCGCTGAAAATGATGGTTGGCGCATCAGCGTTCTTGCGGTTACAGCGGATACAGATTCTGCGCCCGCGCTTGTTGTACAGGGAGTTACGCAAGCGCCAAAATCAAAGCAAGCATTAACAAGTACCAAATCTATATTATGGCTGTGGCAGTGCAGCTTACCGTTGGCTGCGAAGGCACAGCTTGTGCAATACAGTTTAAACAACGTGCCTTATACGATAAATCTACCCGCAAAAAACCAAAAACCCTGCATTGCTTATGCGTCTTGTAACGGATTTTCTGACCCAACATTATTAAAAAATATCAGCGATAAAAATGCCTTGTGGAAGCGCATGAAACTGCTGCATGACGGCGTGAATACGATTGGCATGACGCGTTTTGGACCATGGAATTTGTTGTTGATGGGTGGCGATCAAGTGTACTCGGATGCGATGTGGAATAAGCAATATTGCCGTAATTTGGCGGCTTGGGCTGAACTTAACTGGCGCCAGCGTAAGGGGCGCGCTTTTACCATTGAAATGCAAAAAGAAGTAGAACGTTTTTTTGAGGATCTTTATATTTCGCGCTGGTCACAGCCGGAAATAAGCGCGGCGATGGCAAGCATTCCTAGCGTGATGATGTGGGATGACCATGATATTTTTGATGGCTGGGGCTCTTACCCTTTTGAGCAGCATCATTGCCCCGTTTATCAAGGCATTTTTAATATAGCGCACAAATATTTTAAGCTGTTTCAATTACAATCTGTTGACGCAGTTCCCACCACTAGCTTGCCAGATCAAGCCGCATTTAACCAAGCGTATCGCATAGGCGATTTGGGTTTAATGGTGCTAGATATGCGTAGCGAGCGCATGCCACATAACCCGCTAGAGGCGTTAGGCCACACAATGCCAGACCAAGTATTGAGTGAAAAAAGTTGGAATGCGGTCTATAAATGGCTGGATGCACAACAAGAGATGTCGCATTTACTACTCATGTCGAGCATTCCCGTGGTGCATCCGACCATGGATTTACTTGAAACCATGTTGGGATTTTTACCAGGCCAACAAGAGCTTGAGGATGATTTGCGCGACCAATGGCGCTCGCAATCGCATATGCAAGAGCGGTTGCGCTTAATTCAACGTTTATTTCGGTTATCGGCAGAAAAAAAATGTCGCGTGACCATTTTATCGGGCGATGTGCATGTGGCTGCAGTTGGCGTGTTGCATTCTGACCGTAACGATGTGCCGCCAAACGCCTGCGTCATTAACCAGCTGACTTCATCGGGGGTTGTGCATCCTGCGCCGCCTGCGATGGTGCGCTACTTTTTAGAGCAGGCTTGCAAGCAAGTAGAGACGGTGGATAGGGGCATTACTGCGACCATGTTTGAATTCCCAGCGACTTCACGCCGCATCATTGGCGCGCGTAACTTTTTAACTTTAGAACCTGACGATAAAGATAGATTGTGGGCAAATTGGTGGGTGGAAGGCGAAATTTCGCCTACCACCAAAGTGATTCACCCCGTGCAGCTAAAACAAAACGCGGTGGAGCAACAATCTAAGCCTAAATAAAGCTAGTGCTTATCATCAGCCAATTCAATACTATAGCGCCAAAACTGATCTTCACTTTCAAAAATCACTTTTGATGCTTCTGGGTCGCCGCTGCCAGCTGGGTATTGGTGCACAGGTTTTTTGTCTGCCGCCCACGCTTTTACTACTGGGTCTACCAGCCGCCACTGCGCTTCTACCTCGGCAATGTGTAAATAGTTTGAGTTATCACCTTGCATCAAGTTAAGCAATAGCGCTTCATACGCATCTACCGTGTCGTCCTCAGGCAAGCGATTAGCGGCATCTAGCTGAATCGTACGTGTTTTAACATCTAAGCCAGGCACTTTGGCTTGAATCTCCATTTTTATGCATTCTCGTGGTTGAATGCCGATGATTAACCAATTTTGATTCTGATTATTCACGTCTAGCGGTGATTTTTTAAAGCGAATCGCAATACGCGTGTCGGCCTCATGTAAACGTTTGGCGGTACGAATATAAAATGGCACACCTTGCCAACGCGGGTTATCAATAAACAGTTTTAGCGCGGCATAAGTTTCGACCACGCTACCCGCTTTGCTGCTATCTTGGGCAGCTAATTCTTCTAAATAGCCAGGCACTTTTTCGCCCTTGCCGTCAGCAGCATAAACCTCGCCTGCTGCATATTGCGCACGAAACGCATGCTTGCTGAGTTCATTCACAGGAATCGGCCGAATTTGTTCTAACAGCTTAATTTTTGCATCGCGCACACCATGCGGTGTTAAATCTTTTGGCATTTCCATAGTGGTTAAAGCCAGTGTTTGCAAAATATGGCTTTGAATCATATCGCGCAACGCACCAGTTGTGTCATAAAATACCGTGCGGTCGCCCACGCCTAACATTTCGGTATTGGTGATTTGCACGTGGTCTATGTATTGGTTATTCCAAATCGGCTCCAATATCGTGTTGGTAAAGCGTTGCAACAAAATATTTTGTAGCGCCGATTTGCCCAAATAATGGTCGATACGGTAAATTTGACTCTCTTTTAGGTTTTTAGTCAGCGCAGCTTGCAAATCAACCGCGCTATTTAAATCGGTACCAAACGGTTTTTCAACTACCACACGGCGCCAAAATTTATCTTCTTGGGTTAAACCCACTTTAGCTAGTGATTCCACCACCGGTGCAAAATCAACTGGGCGCACCGATAAAAAATAAGCCAAGTTTTGTGGAAATACTTTGTCGTCGCTAAGCATATTTTTTAGCTTGTTAAACGCATCTGGGTCAGTAGGCGGGTTGGCATGGTAAAAATTACGCGCAATAAAACGCTCAAATGCAGCTGCGTCATAGCCTTTTTTAAATTTGGCATCGAGCATGCTTTTAATATCAGCACGCCAAGCAGCCAAATCAACCGCTTGGCGGCCAACTGCTAAAATTTTAAGTTCGGGCGGCAAGCGGCCAATTGAATCTAACCGAAACAAGCCAGGGTAAAGTTTAACGCGGGCTAAATTACCGCTGGCGCCAAAAAGTACGAGGGTACAGGGGTCTATTTTATTGCTTGGTGCGTTATTTGTTGAAGTCGTTTGCGTCATTTCTTAAGCCCTATATAAAACCTGAATATTTTAATGTTGATTGCAAAACCACTAACCCGTCATTCCCGTGAAAGTGGGAATGACGAATGGGTTAAATTGATTGTTTAATTAACCTTAACTTTTTTTCACGGCATGGCCGCCAAAACCATTACGCATCATTGATAGCAGCTTGTAACTGTAACCATCAGCATCTTGGCTTCTAAAACGTGCTTGCAATGCCGATGTAAGCACGGGTGCGGCAACACCTTGCTCAACCGCCTCAACCACCGTCCAGCGGCCTTCACCGCTATCGGCCACATAGGGCGCAACACCATCTAATGTTTGGTCCGCTTTTAGTGCATCGGCGGTTAAATCTAACAACCAGCTACGCACCACAGAACCATGGCGCCATAACTCGGTAATTTGCGCTAAATCCAAATGAAATTCTTCTTTGCCTTTTAGCAAATCTAGGCCTTCTGCCAGTGCTTGCATCATGCCGTATTCAATGCCGTTATGCAGCATTTTGGTAAAGTGGCCGCTACCCATAGGGCCAACATGTGCCCAGCCGCGATGCGGGGCTGGGGCAAGTGCTTTTAAAAATGGCGTCACTGCTTCGGCCACTTCTGGCGTTGCGCCTACCATTAAGCAGTAGCCGTTATCTAAACCCCAAATGCCGCCAGACGTGCCGCTATCCATAAAACCAATGCCATGCTCGGCCAGCATTGCGCCGCGACGTTGACTGTGTTTGTAGTTACTGTTGCCGCCATCGACAATAATGTCGCCTTTATTTAACATGGGGATTAAATCTTTAATTTGATTCTCAGTAATATCGCCAGCGGGCAACATCATCCAGACAATTTTTTGCTGGGTTTCATTATTAACGCCTAGTTTGCTGACTGCATCGGCCACCGATGTGGCGGCAATCATGCCTTCTTTTTCAACTAAATTGTTGATGAATTCTTGGTTAAAATCAAAGCCAACCACTTCAATTTTGTGACGTAATAAACGCGCAGCCATATTGCCGCCCATTTTGCCTAAGCCTATCATTGCTAATTTCATGCAAGTTCCTATTGGTGTGAGGATTTAAAGAAGCACTTGTCTTGTGAACAGATGCACTCGGTTTTTATAGCGCCGTTGCTGTAATTAGTAAACGAGTTATGTATAATTATAGCAAATACGCTAGCAGTTCCCCAAAAGCAGCCCAATAAATTGCTGCTTTTTTGTTTTAAGATTTCAATAGGTTTTTCTATGACATTAAATTATGCGCCAACTAATACTCCGGCCAACACGCGTTGGCATCGTTTTGATTCACAACATGATATAAACCAGGCTGCTCTGCAAGCCATATTACATGCGGCAGACAAGGCAATTGAAAACTATGGCTGTTTTTCTATTGTGCTAGCGGGCGGCAGCACGCCCAAATGTATTTACCAACTTTTAGCCATGCAACAGTGTGATTGGGCTAATTGGCATGTTTTTATTAACGATGACCGCTGCTTACCCGTTGATGATGATGAGCGCAATAGCAAAATGGTGGCTGAGGTTTGGTTGAGTCATGTGGCGATTCCTAAAAATCAATTTTACGTAATACCCGCAGAACTTGGCCCAGTGGCAGGCGCAGCTGCCTATAACAAGATGATAAAAGATGTTGGCACTTTTGACTTGGTGTTGTTTGGGCTGGGCGAAGATGGCCATACCGCCAGCTTGTTTCCAGGCCATGCAATAGATAACAGCGCAGATGTAGTGCCTGTGTTTGATTCACCCAAACCGCCAGCGGAGCGCGTGACCATGAGCCAAAACCGGCTTAATAATACACATGAAGCACTATTTTTAGTGACTGGTAGCGGTAAGCAGTGGGCTATAGACCAATGGCGAAGCGGTGTGGCGATTCCTGCTGCATTAATTACGCCAGCTTGTGGTGTAGATGTATATTGTTTTGGCGTTGATTTAACTTAATATAATATGCCCTGAGAGGCGCATGGATATTGGGCTGCAGGATAGGCGGTATTTTATTATTTTTAAGGCATTATTTCTTTGCAATTAAATCACTCAGCAATTGCAATTGCTGCTTTTGAATCGTCAGTAACTCGCCCCATTGGCCTTCGCGCAACAAATCCACTTTTTCATGCAGTAGCATAATTTCTAGCTCGGCCTTTAAATTTACTTCGTAATCATGCTCGGCATTTAAGCGGTCAAGTTCGCTTTGGCGGTTTTGCGACATCAAAATAATTGGCGCTTGAATAGATGCCAACATTGATAAAAATAAATTTAATAAAATGTAAGGGTAGGGGTCAAACGCTTTACTATAATTGGCCAAAATCACCGTATTTAAAATCACCCAGCAAATTAAAACTACGCCAAATATTATTATAAACGTCCAAGAGCCGCCAAACTTGGCCACTGCATCGGCAGCGCGCTGGCCAGTCGTTTTAGCATCATTTTGCTCAAGAGTGGTATTTTTAGAGATATGTTTGCGCTCAGTAATGTGGCGCGCGACTTTTTGCGTGCGCTCATCCATGGCGTCGTAGCTAGTATCCATGAGCTTTTCAGCGGCGTGGTGTTTTTTAACCATATTTAACTCCTTATTACCGTCATTCTGAGCACAGCGAATAATCCAGTATTATGTAAATCGTTTAAAATCTAGAATCTTCGTCCAAATAAAACGTTAAACTCAGAATGACGTTATAAGAGAGTATCTAAGTATTCTGAATCACAATATTCGGAAATTTCCCGCTGTGATCTAAACTAGCATTGGCGATTTTAATCGCGGCTTTACGCGCTATCTCTTTGTAAATATTGGCTACTTTACTTGTCGGTTCGGCAATTACGGTGGGTTTTCCGCTGTCCGATTGTTCACGAATTTTTATATCAAGTGGCAAGCTACCGAGTAAATCAACTTTGTAGTCGTCACACATTTTTTCCCCGCCACCAGCGCCAAATATATGTTCCTCATGCCCGCAATTGCTGCAAATATGCGTACTCATGTTTTCGACGATGCCTAAAATGGGAATGCCAACTTTCTCGAACATTTTCAATCCTTTTCGTGCATCGAGTAGGGCGATGTCTTGCGGCGTGGTGACGATTATTGCGCCAGTGACAGGAATTTTTTGCGCCAATGTGAGCTGAATATCGCCTGTGCCAGGCGGCAAATCGACAATTAAATAATCTAAATCGCGCCATTTAGTATCGCGCAGCAATTGCTCCAGCGCGCCCGTCACCATTGGCCCGCGCCATACCATTGGCGTATCAATATCCACTAAAAATCCAATACTCATGGCTTGTATGCCGTGCGCCAACATCGGCTCCATGCTTTTGCCGTCACTACTTTCTGGGCGGCCGCTAATGCCTAACATTTGCGGCTGACTTGGACCATAAATATCGGCGTCTAGCAAGCCCACAGTTGCACCTTCTGCGGCCAGTGCCAAAGCCAAGTTGACCGAAGTTGTCGATTTGCCCACGCCGCCCTTACCCGACGCTACCGCGATGATGTTTTTCACATTCGGCAACAATGTCACACCTTGCTGTGCCTTGTGCGCCACAATGCGGCTGCCAATATTAACGGTGACACTTTCTACACCATCTATATTTTTTAAATGCGTTTCAACCATGGTTTTGACATTATCCATCACGCTTTTGGCGGG
>JANOYU010000130.1:0-1656 GCA_031429035.1 Methylophilaceae bacterium | reverse complement strand
TTGGATTTAAACAGTTGAGTTTTAAAAAACCCAAAGTAACAGCGCAATCAAAAACACAGCCAAAATAAGCGTTTTCAGTTAAAATACTGGGCTAGATTTTAAACAAGCAAAATTATGTACAAATACGATGCAATAGATCAGCGAATTGTCGATGAGCGCGTTACGCAATACCGCGACCAGACCCGTCGTTACTTGGCAGGCGAGTTAAGCGAGGACGAATTTCGTCCGTTGCGCTTGCAAAATGGTCTTTATATTCAGCGCTATGCGCCAATGCTAAGAATAGCAGTGCCTTACGGCATGCTATCTAGCCGCCAACTACGTAAATTGGGTGATATTGCCAAAAAATATGACAAAGATTATGGGCATTTTTCTACACGGCAAAACCTACAATTAAATTGGCCAAAAGTAGAAGATGTGCCAGAGATACTGGCCGAGCTGGCTACCGTGGAAATGCATGCCATTCAAACCTCGGGCAATTGCATCCGCAACATTACTACTGACCAATTTGCAGGCATTGCGCCCGATGAAGTGATAGACCCGCGCGCCATGGCAGAAATTATGCGTCAATGGAGTACGTTTCACCCTGAGTTCGCCTTGTTGCCACGTAAGTTTAAAATTGCCGTTTCTGGCACAGAACAAGACCGCGCCGTTGTGCAAGCACATGATATAGGCATGGAGTTTTATACCGATACCAATAACAAGCTTGCCATTAAAGTTTGGGTGGGCGGTGGCTTAGGACGCACACCAATATTGGGCTCTGTGATACGCGAGCATTTAGAATGGCAACATGCCCTTACCTATTGCGAGGCGATTATTCGTGTATATAATTTACATGGCCGCCGCGACAATATTTATAAAGCGCGTATTAAAATTTTAGTCAAAGCGCTGGGTATTGAAGAATTTAAAAACCAAGTTGAAGCGGAATGGGCGCATTTAAAAGATGCACCAAATACCATCACCGAAGCTGAGTTAGCGCGAGTAGATAAGCATTTTGGTGAGTTTAATTATGAGGCCTTACCTGCACATGACGCCAGCTTTGATGCTGCAATTGCCAGCAACCCTGCCTTTGCTGCTTGGGCAAAACGTAGCTTGCATAACCACAAAAAAGCCGGTTATCGCGCTGTTACATTATCACTAAAACCACACGGTAAAGCGCCAGGCGACGCAACCAGCACACAAATGCACGTGGTGGCAGATTTGGCCGAAACCTACAGTTTTGGCGAATTGCGTGTATCGCATGAGCAAAATTTAATTTTAGCCGATGTAAAACTGGGCGATTTATTGGCCGTGTGGGAAATTGCGCGGGCAAATGGTTTGGCCACGCCTAATGTGGGACTGCTCACCGATATTATTTGCTGCCCAGGCGGCGATTTTTGCTCGCTCGCGAATGCAAAAAGCATTCCTATTGCGACAGCCATTCAAGCGCAATTTGATAACTTAGATTATCTGCATGACATTGGTGACATTGAACTGAATATCTCAGGTTGTATGAACGCCTGCGGCCACCATCACGTAGGCCATATTGGTATTTTGGGTGTCGATAAAGATAGTGCTGAGTTTTACCAAGTATCCATTGGCGGCAAACAAGGTAATGATGCGAGTATTGGCGCGGTGATTGGGCCTTCGTTTGCGGCAGATGAAATGCCAGCAGTCATT
>JANOYU010000129.1:0-4595 GCA_031429035.1 Methylophilaceae bacterium | reverse complement strand
AAATGTTGAAGCGACTATCATATAGACAAATGTCTATCTTTTACTGGTTAGCGGCTATGCCCGTGCGCTGGTAAAAAGCATCATTATTACTGTTTGATTAAATACAGTGCTTTTCGCGTTTTATGTTGAAATTGATATGTTAAAAGCATAATTTCAATCTATATGTGTTTGCTTGCGCCCTTTTTTGTTATTCATCGAAAGGGACATATTTTGTCTTTAGAATTAAACACCCCAGAATTAAATACTTCAGAATCAACCTCAATAGCGTCTAGTGCTTTTGAAGCATTAAACTTACACCCAACTTTATTACGTGCCGTACTAGAAGCAGGCTATACAACGCCAACAGCGGTACAAGCGCAAGCTATTCCTTCTGCTTTGGCAGGTCGCGACATAATGGCCTCTGCTCAAACGGGCACTGGTAAAACTGCTGCTTTTACACTGCCAGCACTCAACTTATTGGCCACACCGCACGCTTCAAATAGCCGTGGCCCACGTATTTTAGTACTCACTCCAACGCGCGAACTTGCTGCTCAAGTCAACGAAGCAGCACGTAAATACGGTAAATATATCCGCGCACGTACGGTCAGTATCGTAGGTGGCATGCCCTACCCATTACAAAATAAATTGCTATCGCAACCACTCGATATTTTAGTAGCAACCCCAGGCCGCTTTATTGACCACATGGAGCGCGGCCGCATTGACCTTAGCCGTTTGCAAATGCTAGTGCTAGATGAAGCCGATAGAATGCTCGACATGGGCTTTATGCCTGATGTTGAAAAGATTTGTGCTGCTTTGCCAAAAGAGCGTCAAACTTTATTGTTCTCTGCCACGCTTGATGGCATCGGTCACATTGCGAAACAGTTTTTAAATAATCCAATCACGCTACAAGTGGCATCACAAAGAGAAAAACATGCCAATATTGAGCAACGTTTGCATTTTGTAGATGACATGACGCATAAAAACAAACTGCTTGAACATTTGTTGATTGCACCAGACATGAACCAAGCGATTATTTTTACCAGCACTAAACGCCATGCGGATGTATTGGCAGAAGATTTATATGCAGCAGGCCATAAAACAGCCGCCTTGCATGGCGACATGACACAAGGTGCGCGTAACCGCACACTGACAAAATTGCGTCATGGCGATGTAAAAGTATTGGTGGCTACTGATGTTGCGGCTCGCGGCATTGACGTGCAAGGCATTAGCCACGTGATTAATTATGACTTACCAAAATTTGCAGAAGATTATGTACACCGTATTGGCCGTACCGGCCGTGCCAATAACAAAGGCACTGCCATCTCATTCGCATCAAATATGGATCGCCATTTATTGCGTAAAATTGAACAATATACAGGCCAAAAATTAGAAGCGGCCGTGATTGAAGGCTTTGAGCCAAAACGCAGCTTTACTGCAGGCGCTGGTAAACCAGATGGTGCGAGACGTGGCAATAGCGACCGCGGTGGTTATGGCGCAGGCCGTAACGAGCGCAGCGCACACAAACCGGGAGATCGTGCTGGTTATCAATCACGTGATGCTGGCCGTGATAATCGCGGTACATTTGGCGATAGGATTATGGGAGAGAAGCCAGCAGGCGAAAAGAGCTATGGCGCAAAAAGCGGTGGTTTTAATGACCGCAACAAAGAGCGTACAAATAGCGATACACGTTCTGCTCGTCCTTACAACGATCGCCCAGCATTTGGTGACCGTTCTGCTTTTGGTGAAAAGCCAGCTTACAATGCAGGCCGCCCTGCACGCAATGATGCGCCTAACCGTGAGCGCTTTTCTAACAACTCAAACAGCAGCAATGAATTTGCTGGCAACCGCGCGCCGCGTGAAGCTTCAAGCGAAGTGAACGGCAATAGCCGCAGCTACACCAAAGATACCGATATGCAATTTGCTAAAGAGTTGAGCAAAGGCTTTGGCGACCGAAGTTCAAATGATAGAGCCAATGCTGCAAAACCATATGCACGCAAGCCTGAAGGTGGCTTTGGTGACAGGCCAAATCGTACTTCTGCGCCACGTTCAAATTCATCTCGTGGTGATGCACCACGCGCAGCTACAGGCGCTGCCACAGGCGAAAAATTTGGCAATCCACGCCCACGTACTAATCAAGCAAGCGGTGACCGTCCTGCGCGTTCTGGCGGGGCTCAAAGTAATGGTGACAGTGCACCACGTCGCCCACGTAGTTTTGCTTAAGCTTTAAACATGGCGATTGAAATAATGACTACTGAAATTACGCAGTTTGATGAACTAGGTTTGGCTGCACCGCTTCTCAAAGCGGTGCAAGAAACTGGTTACACTACGCCGACGCCAATCCAAGCCAAGGCCATACCACTGGCCATGCAGGGTTTAGACTTGATGGCGGGTGCGCAAACGGGCACTGGTAAAACGGCAGCTTTTGCGCTGCCCATTTTGCAAAAACTATTACCGTTTGCCAGCACCAGTACTAGCCCTGCCAAGCATCCAATACGCGCGCTGGTGCTAACACCTACGCGTGAATTGGCAATTCAAGTAGAAGAAAGTGTGAAGGTTTACGCCAAACATACACCGCTAAAAAGCTTGGTGGTATTTGGTGGCGTAGATATTAAAACGCAAACACCGCACTTAAAAACTGGTGTGGAAATTTTGGTGGCTACGCCAGGCCGTTTGCTAGACCATGTGGAGCAAAAAACGCTTAACTTAGGCCAAGTACAAATTTTGGTATTGGATGAAGCAGACAGAATGCTGGACATGGGCTTCATGCCAGACTTAAAAAGAATCCTCGCTTTGTTGCCAAAACAACGCCAGAACCTCATGTTCTCCGCGACTTTTTCTAATGAAATAAAAAAGTTAGCGGATGACTTTTTAACTAATCCAACGTTAATAGAAGTTGCCCGCAGCAATGCCACAGCCGAAAATGTGTCGCAAAAAGTGTATTTGGTTGAGCAAAGCAAAAAACAAACGTTGCTGACACAATTACTAAAAGCTGACGACAATAAGCAAGTCATTATCTTCACCAAAACAAAAATCACAGCCAGCAGACTCTGCAAAGCCTTGCAAAAGGAAGGCATTGCGGCAGAATCAATTCACGGTGACAAAAGCCAAAAAGAGCGCCTAGAAGCTTTGGATGCGTTTAAGGCAGGCAAAATTACTGCGTTAGTAGCCACCGATGTGGCTGCACGCGGCTTAGATATTAGCGATTTGCCGATGGTGATTAACTACGAGATTCCAAGTGCACCAGAAGATTATGTGCACCGTATTGGCCGTACCGGCCGCGCTGGTGCGAGTGGTGTGGCAATCTCGTTGGTATGTGAAGATGAAGAGAAATACTTAGTAGAAATTGAAAAGCTGATTAAACGTACAATTGATAAAGAAATTGCAGACATCAAAGCACCTGCTCGCAAAGCCAATAGCCATGCGGCTCGCGAGCATGCTCAAAGTAGCACGGAATCTACATCATATAAAACTCAATCAAATAGAAGTAAAGTTAGTTCTGGGGATGAAGCAAGGCACCAATCTAGACCGCGGCAGCACACACGCAAACCTGCGGCTGACCCTTGGTTTGATAAACCATACGAACCCGCTAAAAACAGCACAGCGAATACCAAAAACTCTTCTATTATTAACCGCAAACTACCAGTGGCGGCTCTGCTGGGTGGTTTAAGGCCAAACAAATAATATTAAGCTATCGCTTTAGAACGTGAATAAAAAAGCCTCAGAAATGAGGCTTTTTAATACGCAATTTTTACTCATTGTTTTTTACTACCATTCTTTTTTAGCCAGGTTTCCATTTCTTTGGCCTCAATTGGTGGAGAGTAAAAATAGCCTTGTACATTTTTGCAGCCACTGGCTGCTAAAATATCTGCTTGCATTTGGTTCTCTACGCCCTCGCCCACCAACTGCAAGCCTAGCGCATCACCAAGCGCTACAATCGCTTTTACAATGACTCGGTCTTCTACGCTATTCACCAGCCCATCTACAAAGGTACGATCAATCTTCACCTCATCCACCGCCCAGCGTTTAAGATATAGCAACGATGAGTGTCCCATGCCAAAATCATCTAACGAGATGCTAAAACCCGCCTCTTTAATTTGGTGCATATTCTTTTTGACCGTATCACCCTCTTCTAGCAACGCATGCTCAGTAATCTCTATGCACAACATGCTCGGCTCAAGACCATACTTAGCCGTAGTGTTAATCAGTGTTTTTACCAGTGTTTGTGAGCGTAAATGGCGGGCAGAAATATTGATTGAGACACGCGGCACGCTTAAGCTCTTGTCAAGCCAAGCGCGTATTTGCTTACAGGCTGCTTCAGTAACGAATTCACCTATTTGATTAATCAGCGCGGATTGCTCGGCAATTTTAATAAATTCGAGCGGTGGAATCAGGCCGCGCTCTGGATGACGCCAGCGTAGTAAGACCTCCATGCCGGTTAATTGATTTTTAGTGTTTTCCACCTGCGGTTGAAACACCACAAAAAACTGCTCGTCTTTAAAAGCATGACGAATGCCATTTTCCATGTCCAACCACTGATGTGCAATAAAATTAAGGTTGCTGGTGTAAAACTCAAAATCGTTGCGGCCATTTTGTTTGGCGCGGTACATCGCCAAATC
>JANOYU010000128.1:0-2184 GCA_031429035.1 Methylophilaceae bacterium | reverse complement strand
CAGCCTGATAGCGAGGTATTAACACAAGAGCTTTCCGCGGCAGGCTTTGAATACTCTGATATCACTGGTGCCGTGAACTGGTTTGATGAAATGAAGAGCATGCTGGCACAACCGCCTACTATTTATTGCCACAAAGATTCTAGCATGCGCGTGTTTGCCAGCAATGAGCTAAAAAAAATCAACCTTGATAGCATTAGCTTTATCTTATTTTTACAGCAGGCCAATGTCATTAACGATGTAGAGCGCGATTTAATTATCGACCGCGCAATGGCTTTAAAGCAAGAGCATATTCGCATTGAAGAAATGCGCTGGATTACCATGATTGCACTGTGGAATACAGGTCGAGAAAAAGATTACTTGTTTGTAGAAGACGCGATGTTTAATCCACGCGGCTTGACGATACACTAAATTTTATCCGCATTTATCTACGCTATTAAACGCTGGTATTGTCTAAGCCAATATTGTTGACACCAATATTGTTAATGATATTGCTAATAATGCCCGCTTGATTTAAGGTGTAAAAATGCAAACTAGGTACACCCCACGCCAGTAAACGTTCGCATAACTCACTTACCACATCGATGCCAAGCGCACGCAGCGACGGCATGTCATCGGCATACACCTCTAAGCGCAAGCGCAACCACCGTGGAATTTCTGCACCGCACACAGCAGAAAAACGTGCCAATTGCGTGTAATTATAAATCGGCATAACACCCGGCACAATTGGCACACTAATGCCGTCTGACACGCAACTATCCACAAATCTGAAATATGCATCTGCATTGTAAAAATATTGGGTAATGGCGGAGTTAGCGCCCGCCTCTACCTTGCGTTTAAAATTGGCCATGTCTTTGGCAGCAGATAGCGCCTCTGGGTGAAACTCTGGGTAAGCTGCTACTTCCAAATGAAACCAATCGGCAGTTTCTTGGCGAATATAATTCACCAATTCGTTGGCATATTTAAAATCACCCGCACTCACTTCGCCAGAAGGCACGTCACCGCGCAAGGTAACTAAACGCTTTATACCGTTGGCTTTATATGCAGTTAATAATTCGCGAATCTCTTCTTTACTAGAAGAAATACATGAAATAAGAGGTCCCGCTAGGTGACCATCGGCCTGAATTTCAAACACAGTTTCTTTGGTGCGATCTGTGGTTGAACCACCCGCGCCAAACGTCACCGAGAAAAACTCTGGCTTAAATTGCGCCAGTTGCGCACGTGTTTCGCGCAAATTGGCAATGCCATCCGCTGTTTTGGGCGGAAAAAATTCAAAACTTAATGGAATATGCTTATTCATTTTATTTACGCATTTTTGCTGTTAATCTTTTTTCTTTTTTTACTGCGCTTATTTTTTATCTACCAAAACAGCACTTAAAATCCACGAAATAATACTGTAGACAATGGCGCCAATAATGCCAGCTGTAATGGTTTTAACATCAAAACCTTGTAAAAAATAACCCGCTATCCAAAATAATATGCCATTAATCACGAAGATAAACAAACCTAGCGTAATAATGGTGACTGGTAAGGTGAGTACTAATAAAATAGGTTTAATCAACATATTCGCCAAACCAATCACTGCCGCTGCAATTAATGCAGACATAAAGTTAGACACATGAATATCTGGCACAAGGTAAGCCACAGCTAATAAGGCCAAAGCATTTAACAACCATCCAATGAGTAATTTCATGTGTCTATTCCCTTTACGATTTTAATTAAACAAGGACTAATTAGAAAAACTTAATAGCGATAAGTATCTGGCTTGTAAGGCCCATCTTGCGAAACACCAATATATGCCGCTTGTGTTTCTGATAATCTAGTCAACTGTGCGTTGAGTTTTTTCAATTGTAGCACCGCCACTTTTTCATCCAAGTGTTTTGGCAACACATACACGCCAACCGGATAATCTGCTTGACGCGTAAATAACTCAATTTGTGCAATAGTTTGATTGGCAAAGCTCGAACTCATGACATAGCTTGGGTGACCAGTACCGCAGCCCAAGTTTACCAAGCGGCCTTTAGCCAGCAGAATTATTTTTTTACCGTTAGGGAAAATCACGTGATCAACCTGTGGCTTAATTTCGTCCCACACATATTTTTCTAAGCTGGCAACGTCAATCTCATTATCAAAATGGCCGATGTTACACACAATGGCTTGGTCTTTCATTTTCGCCATATGGTCATG
>JANOYU010000127.1:0-5125 GCA_031429035.1 Methylophilaceae bacterium | reverse complement strand
CGCATCGATAAGACCCAATAACAAGAACACTTTACCTTGTAATTGTGGAATCATTTCTGGTTGACGTGCTGCGCCTTCTAAAAAGCTTGCGCACATAATACCAATACCGATACAAGCACCTGCAGCGCCCAAACCAATAATTAAACCAATACCAACGCCTGTGTAGGCTTGAATCATTGCTAATGCATCCATTTTATTACCCTCTCAAAATTAAACTTACCACTAAAACTATTAACAAAAAATAAAACTATTTAAAACTAACTACAAAAAACTAATGTGATTCGTGCGCCATGGCGAGGTACACAACCGTCAACATCATGAAGATAAACGCTTGTAATGCCACAATTAAAATATGGAAGATTGACCAACCAGCACCTAAAATTGCGCCAAAGATGGTGCCTGTTAAGCCCGTGGCTGCCCACAAACCAATTAATAAGAAAATAACCTCGCCCGCGTACATATTGCCAAATAAACGTAATGAGTGCGAAAGTGGTTTAGAAACGTATTCGATGATATTGAAAGCAAAGTTAGCCACAAATAACAGTGGGCTTAATAACAAGCCAACAAAGCCTAACGCGCTTTTTGGTTTAAAGAATTTGGCGCCGCCAAACGGTGCGTAAAATAGCTCATGTATCCAGCCACCAAGGCCTTTGACTTTAATTGAGAAATAAATCATTAAAATCCATACTGCAAGCGCTAGTGCAAAGGTAGCATTAATGTCTGAAGTGGGCACACTGCGCCAGTGATGAAGGCCAAACAAGCCATAAAACTTGTGCATAATATCAACGGGCAAAAAGTCCATCGCGTTCATGGCGAACACCCATAAAAAAACCGTCAAAGCAGTTGGGGCAATAAAGCTGTGACGGTCGCCGTGGAAAATATTTTTTACTTGCTCATCCACAAAGCCAAATACCAGTTCAACAAAGGCTTGACCCTTGCTTGGCACGCCAGACGTTGCTTTGTGCGCCACTAACCATACCAAACCCATCACCAAAACACCTAAGATCAACGACATGACTAAGGTGTCAACATGCAACGTCCAAAAACCGCCATCAGCAATAGGTTTAGCGTTAAAGCTTAGATGCCCAGTAATGTACTCTGATGGAGTCATGACGACTTGTTCTGCGTGTTCTGTAGCCATATTAAAAAATGCCTAAATTAAATTTTTATATTTCTATATCTGTTTTGTCTAGCTTGCTCATTGCCGCGCCAGAAATCAGCGCCGCTGCCGCTAAACCTGTAATGAGTGCAAAGGGCACTAATTGTTTGTAAACTTTAAACGTTATAAACAGCAACACTATAATGATTAACACTTTGACGGCTTCTGCCTTCAATAAGTTAACCAATACCGCAGCCGCTTCACCATTTTTTCTTTGCGCTATTTTAGACGCAACAAACGCCGCGATTATCACCGCCGCACCGCCTAGCAATGCAGACAGCCCTGCATGTAAACCTGATATTGCCAATGAAGCTATTGCGACTATTGCGGTTGCGATTAACTGCAAACGCAACATTTTGCTAAAAACCGCAGCTGTTGTTGTATTTTCTGTCATCTGCAATTGACTTAATAGCAAAGTCCGCGATTCTGAATTATTACGCGCTTTTAGTCAAGCTTAATTAGATACTTAGCGCGATATTTTCCTAATGATGTCGTCTAGTTGATCTAAATTACTGTAACTAATTTTAAGCATGCCTGCGCCGTTGGATTTGGCCGCAATGCTGACTACCGCGCCGATTTTCTCGCTTAATGTGTTTTGCAAGGCCAAAACATCACGATTGATGGTGGTTTTCTGTTGGATGTACTTCGCTTCTGTGCCTAGTTTTTTCACCATACTTTCTACTTCGCGCACCGATAAATGTTGGCTAATAATTTTGTTTGCCAGCATGATTTGTTGTGCAGCATCCAAACCAATCAGCGCACGGGCATGACCCATATCCAACTTGTTGTGCATTAATAAATCTTGCACTGGCGCACTAAGTGATAGTAAACGAAGCAAGTTAGAAACCGCCACGCGCGAGCGTCCAACCGCCTCGGCCGCTTTTTCGTGCGTCATGGCAAATTCGTCAATCAATCGTTTTATGCCTTGCGCTTCTTCAAGCGGGTTTAAATCTTCGCGCTGAATATTTTCAATCAGCGCCATTGCCAACGCAGATTCGTCCGCAATATCGCGCACCAATACTGGCACCTCGCTTAAACCCGCCAGTTGACTAGCGCGCCAGCGACGTTCGCCTGCGATGATTTCGAATTTATCCAATCCAACTTCACGCACTAAAATTGGCTGCATAATGCCTTGGCTTTTAATCGAATCCGCTAGTGTTTGCAACGCTGTGTCATCCATATAGCTGCGCGGCTGATATTTGCCCGGCTGCAGCTGTGTCACATCCAACATGCGCTGTGCACTTTCAGCATTTGCCGCTCCGTCATTGTCAGCCAATAACGCATCTAAGCCACGCCCCAAACCTTTTAGTTTAACCATTGCATATCCTTAACTATTTGATTTTACTGGTTTATTTTTTTGTATAATTTCTTTTGCTAGCGCTAAATAGGCTTGTGCACCGCGAGAAGTTTTATCGTAAATAAGTGCTGGCAAGCCATAACTTGGCGCCTCCGCCAGGCGAATATTACGCGGAATGACGGTACGATAAACTTTATCGCCAAAATGGCTGACTAACTGCGCTGATACTTGGTTTGCCAGCATATTGCGGTTATCAAACATGGTGCGCAATAAACCTTCAATCTCTAACTTGGCATTTAAATTGGCGCGCACTTTTTTAATGGTATTGACTAAATCAGACAAGCCTTCTAGCGCATAATATTCGCATTGCATGGGTATCATCACGCTATCGGCGGCGGTTAGCGCGTTAACTGTCACCAAATTAAGCGCCGGCGGGCAATCGAGCAAAATATAATCGTATTTTTGCTCTAGTTTATTTAGCGCTTGTTTTAGGCGTGTTTCGCGCGCCAGCTCATTCACCAACTCTACCTCGGCACCTGCCAACTCACGGTTTGACGGCGCAACGTGATAACCACCTTTTTCACTGGGCACAATCACTTCGCTCAGCGTTTTTTCACCAATCAACACATGGTAAATACTGTGTTTTAAATGCGCTTTATCAATGCCACTGCCCGTACTGGCGTTGCCTTGTGGGTCAAGGTCTATTAATAATACTTTTTGATAATTAACCGCTAAACTGGCAGCCAAATTAACACAGGTGGTGGTTTTTCCCACGCCGCCTTTTTGATTAGTAATTGCTAATATTTTCATTCCTGACTTTCTAAAACAGGCTTTTCTATAACGATTAAGTGCCGCTCTGCTTGCAGGCCAGCCACTGTTAGTGGATTAATTTTATTCACTTTTACATTTAAAGCTTGAATCTCTTCTAGCGGCAACTGGCCTTTCATGGCTAACCATTTCCCTGTTGGTGCTAGTAAATGTTTGGTTAAATCTACAAATAAGGCCAAATCAGAAAAAGCGCGCGAAATAATCGCCTCAAACTTTTCTGCTGGCAGGTAACTTTCTACCCGCGCATATACCACTGTTAAATTAGTTAAACCAAGCTCACCTTTGACTTGGCGCATAAAAATTGCTTTTTTCTGCACGGTATCAATTGTTGTCACTTGCAGTTCAGGCTTACATATCGCCAACACAATACCAGGCAAACCACCGCCACTGCCCACATCCAAAAGGTTTTTACTATTAACATGCGGCAGCGCGCTTAAGCTATCTAGCAAGTGTAAAGTCACCATCTCTAGCGGGTCGCGCACCGCAGTCAGGTTGTAAACTTTATTCCATTTATTCAGCAAGCTTAGGTATTGCAGCAACTTTGTTTGCGCCTCAAGCGTAACGTCTAACCCCATCTCAGCAATGCCGCTGGCTAACAACTCTGTTTGTGTCATGCGGCTTCGTTAACAATGGTGGCTTGTTTTTTATGTTTACGTTTTAAATACACCAACAATAGTGAAATCGTGGCTGGCGTAATACCCGAAATACGACCTGCTTGGCCGATTGTCTCTGGTTTATGCATCACTAGTTTTTGGCGCGCCTCTATGCTTAAACCATGCACATCTGCATAATCAATTTCCATTAACTTAGTATTCTCGCTGCCTTTTTGTTTGGCAATTTCTTCTTGCTGGCGCGTAATATAACCTTGGTATTTTGCGGCTATTTCTACCTGCTCACGCACTTCATGTGCCAACTCTCTGCAACCCAACTCACCCAACGTGAGCATCGCTTCGTAGCTAACTTCTGGGCGGCGCAGCAGCTCGAACAAACTGTATTCATGCTCAAGCGGTTTACCTAAAATTGCAGTTTGTGTTTCACGTGAAACATCATCCGCGGCAACTTGTACAAACGTTGTCTTTAAGCGCGCCTGCTCACGCGCCACAGCTTCTTGTTTGCGCTCAAACGCCTCCCAGCGCACATCATCTACTAAACCCAACTCACGGCCTTTGGCGGTTAAGCGCATATCGGCGTTGTCTTCGCGCAGTTGCAGGCGATATTCGGCACGGCTGGTAAACATACGATATGGCTCTGTGACACCCGTGGTGATTAGATCGTCAACTAATACACCTATATACGCTTCATCGCGGGCAGGGCACCAGCTTTCTTTACCTTGCACGTATAAAGCCGCATTAGCGCCCGCCAACAAGCCTTGCGCGGCGGCTTCTTCATAACCTGTTGTACCGTTAATTTGACCAGCGAAAAATAAGCCTTTAATCGCTTTGGTTTCTAAACTACTTTTTAATGCACGCGGGTCGTAATAATCATATTCAATGGCATAGCCAGGACGCAGTATATATGCGCTTTCCAGGCCATTGATTGAACGCACAAGCGCCAACTGAATATCAAAAGGCAAACTAGTTGAAATGCCATTTGGGTATATTTCATTGGTTGTTAAGCCTTCTGGCTCGAGGAAAATTTGATGCGATTCTTTATCGGCAAAGCGATGAATTTTATCTTCTACACTTGGGCAATACCGTGGGCCAACGCCTTCTATCACGCCGGTATACATGGGTGAGCGATCTAAACCGCTGCGAATAATGTCATGCGTGCGTTCATTGGTATGCGTAATCCAACACGGCACTTGTGCTGGGTGTTGCGCTGCGCTACCCATAAATGAGAAT
>JANOYU010000126.1:0-21541 GCA_031429035.1 Methylophilaceae bacterium | reverse complement strand
ATTGTCTATAAACGAAAGTGGGTCGCGGATGACTCCATATTCACATTCTGTCCGCCCGCGCCATGAGCGCAGATGGCGGTGAGTTCGTATTCGATTTCGGGGATTAATAAGCATTATTTATTTTTTATAAAAATATATTTTACTAGCTATTTAATACCCTTTACCCTTAAAGGGTGTTTAATTTATTTGAGTTCCTATAAAATAGGAGACATGGAAGCAACTAAATTATGACTATTTATACAATTGGATATGAAGGCATCGATATTGATGATTTCTTGCATCTACTAGAAAAACACAATATCGAAACCTTGATAGATATTCGCGAACTACCACTTTCACGCAAACAGGGGTTTTCTAAAAACTCGCTCTCTAATCACCTTAATCTAAAAGGCTTTGAGTATATCCACCTGCCTAAATTTGGATGTCCAAAACCAATTAGAAATCAATACAAATTAGATAATAACTGGCAATCATACAAAAAAGCATTTACTAAATATATTCAAACACAAAACGAAGAACTGCTTAATTTAGCCAATCTTGCCAACTCAAGCAATTGCGCATTGTTTTGTTTTGAAGCTGATTTCAACTTTTGTCACAGGTCGCTTGTAGCAAATGAAATAAATAAGATGCATGGCTTATCTATAGACCATGTAAAAGTAACCAAATCTAAAACAAAGAAGTCTGCGGATTCAACACTGGCTTTTGCTTAGGTGGATAAATTAAACTAATGATTAGCCACTGGTCTTGAAACCTTTGTTGGTTGCCCATTAGTAGTAATAACTCTTTTTCCAAAAACTCACTCTCAAGCTTGGCTCTAAAAGGTGTTTCCCAGTGAACGCCATGGCTTTTTTGACAATTCCAATAAAGCGCACCTGCCTCCCAATCAACTATTTTATGAATACTTTCAACCTCACCATCAGATGTATCGCAAATATATCTATAATAAAAATCAAATGGAATTTTCTTTAACTCTTTAATGTGGCGTTCTTCTTCTATTTCGTTAAATAAACTACCTTGCATCTGGTCTTGTAATAATTTAGCTTTTTCTTCATCTGTCCATTCATTATTTCTGGCAGGCTTAATTTCTAAGCCTATAATTTTTTTAGGTTTTAGAAGTGCAAGGCTAATCTTGCCTGCCAGTCTTTGTTGCTCAACTTCATAAAAACTTGTAAAAGTTGGTATTTTTTCTATCCACTCCCAACGGGCCTCCCAGTTATTTTTGGTACTTAATGGATTTTCATCACACTCAATTGTATCTACAAAAATACGATGGCTTTCAGGCCTGTGGTCTTTTGGATTTTTTTGCATCCTAGCTTCAATCCATTGCCACTTCTTAAACTGATTACCTTGCTCTATCAAGCGAAAAGGTACTGGATAAATTCGATGCATCTTTCCATCATCACTTATGCCAGCGACACATGATGTTTCAATGTACTTTGCACTTGGCGAAGGATATGTTTTGGCAAGAACTAATATTTTCTTTTTAAATGTTTCCAATTACGTTCATCCTTTTCTTTTTTTGATGACCCATAAAATTACATATTAGCGATGATACTCAAGTTTCTGATTAACTACTAAAAAAAGCTTCCACATCTGCCAGTTCTTTAGTGCGCCTAAATGGTGGGAGGCTTTGCCAGATGCGCTTGCCGTAAGGTTTGGTGATTAATCTTGGATCGCATATTACCAGCACGCCCCTATCGGTTTCATCGCGTATCAACCGCCCTGCGCCTTGTTTAAGCGTAATCACCGAATAAGGTAATTGGTATTCCATAAAGGCATTTTTGCCATCGGCGGCTAATTTATCGATTCGAGCGGATAACACTGGGTCATCGGGCGGGGCGAAAGGGAGTTTGTCGATGATGACGACAGATAGCGCTTCGCCACGCACATCGACACCTTCCCAAAAACTCTGTGAGCCAACTAATACGGCATTGCCATGCGCGCGGAAGCGGTCTAGCAACTCGGTGCGTGTGCTTTCGCCTTGCAATAATAGCGGATATTCCATGCCATTTTCGCCAAACGCATCTTTTAATAATGCGTGCACTTCGCGCATGGCGCGCAAACTGGTACATAGCACAAACGCACGGCCGCGGCTGGCTTGAATCACAGGCAATGCAACTGCAGCAACGGCGGCGGTGTAACCAGAACTATTAGGGTCTGGCATGCCAGCAGGCGCATATAATAAGGCTTGCGCGTCATAATCAAATGGGCTTTCCCAAAAACCAGTATCCGCATCTTGCAAGCCCATTTGTGCAATGTAGTGGCTAAAGTCACTTTTAACCGCCAACGTAGCGGATGTAAAAATCCAAGCGCGCGGTTGCGCGTTGAGTTGTTTGCTAAAGCCATCGGCCACGCTAAGCGGTGTGGCATGTAATTGCACACTTTGGGTAAAAACCTCTACCCAGCGCACTAAGTTAGGGTTGCTGGCTTTAAACCAACTGTTAAATTGCGCATTGAGCTCTTCACCGCGTTGCCAACACTTTTCTAGCATGGGGTCGCGCGCGGCTTGGCTTTCTAGCACTGTATTTAAAGCTTTAAGCATACTTTGCAAATCTGCAAAAGCTGCCCCAAACCCTTTTAACGCCAAGGCTTTATTTACTGCTAAGCGTGAGCCTTCATACGCAAAAACCAGCCTAAAATCTTTGCAGGCTTTTTCTAATTTTGGAATCGCCTCGCCAAGCGGCACGCAATCTTTGGCCAATGTTAAGTGCGCGCTTAGGCTGTCGCGGCAAAGTTCAACCAGTTGGCTAGTAGAAATATCCTCGCCAAAAAATAAGCCTGCCACTTCGGGCAATTGATGCGCTTCATCGAAAATGACTGTGTTGGCACTCGGTAACAACTCGGTTACGCCTTCGTCGCGCAACATCACATCGGCAAAAAATAAGTGATGATTTACCACTACAACATCGGCTGCCAGCGCCTTTTTACGCGCTTCCATCACAAAACATTCTTTGTAATAGTTGCAATCTTGGCCCAGGCAATTGTCGCGCGTACTTGTCACATTTAACCAAATGGTGGCGTTTTCTGGTACTTCAGTTAATTCACTTTTGTCGCCCGTTTTGCTGTTTTCGGCAAAGTTTTTTATCAAATGCACATATTTTGCATCCTCACGGCTGGCAAATCGGCCGCTATTGGCGGCGGCTTCTAAATGATAATGGCACACGTAATTGCTGCGGCCTTTTAGCATAGCAACGGTAACTGGCACTTTTAGCGCATCGCGCACATTGGGCAAATCGCGGCTAAATAACTGGTCTTGTAAATTTTTTGTACCAGTCGAAATAATCACTTTACCGCCAGAAAGCAACGCTGGCACTAAATACGCAAAGGTTTTGCCCGTGCCAGTGCCCGCCTCTGCTATTAATTGTGTATTATTTTTAATGGCATTTTCAATCGCCAGCGCCATTTCAAGTTGCTGCGTACGCTCGCTAAAACCTGCGATAGCATCGGCTAGTTGACCGCCGGCTTTAAAAATTTGATTAAGTTGGGAGGTTTCTGACATGGCTAAATTATCCCATGAATTGGCCGTGCAAATTGAATTAGTGGTTTAGTTAGTGCACAAAACTATTGCGTTATGGTTTATATCTTGTTAGCCTAGCTGTGTAGTAACTGTTTTATTTCTGTCATTACTTTAGGGAGGATGTATGGATTTAGGAATGATTATTGGTTTAATTAGTGGTGCTGTTGGCGGCAACGTGGCTGGCGGTTTAATGAAAAACGCCAGTTTAGGCACAGCGCTTAATTCTGTTGTGGGTGTGCTTGGCGGTGGTTTAGGTAGCTCGTTACTCGGCATGTTGGGTATGGGCGGCGCAGCAGCGGCAGCAGGTGCTGCGGGCGGTGGTGGCATGGATATTATGTCGATTGTTAGCCAAGTGGTTGGTGGTGGTGTGGGTGGCGGCGTGCTATTAGCGGTTATCGGCATGATTAAATCTGCGATGGCAAAATAATATACTTGAACTATGTAACTTTGCCAATAAAAAAACCTACCTAATTGATTTAGGTAGGTTTTTTCAAATTTTACGTTACAATTTCGCCAATGAAATCTCTTATCGTTACTTTATTATTAGCTGTTAGCATTTGTATGCCCGCCATGGCGGCAGAAGTGCTATCTGAAAATGCTGAAGGTATTACGCTTTACAGTGCCGATGATGCGCCTGAAGAGGTATCAACTGGCTGGAAAGCCAAAACGCAAGAAGTGATTATTAACGCGCTAAGCTTAACGGGCATTAAATATAAATATGGCGGCAACAGCCCCGAGACAGGTTTTGATTGCAGTGGTTTTGTACGCTATGTATTTAGAAACGCGGCTAATTTAACATTGCCGCCCACTGCGCGGGCTATTAGCCAAATTGGTAAAGCGGTTAAAAAAGATGAGTTGCAGCCTGGCGATTTAGTGTTTTTTAATACTTTACAAAGTGCTTTTTCGCATGTGGGCATTTACATTGGCGATAATAAATTTATTCATGCGCCACGCACAGGCGCTAATGTGCGCGTCGAAAATATGCAACAAAGTTATTGGTCTAGCCGTTTTAATGGGGCGCAACGGCTAGAAAAAGAAGCACTAGAAAAAGAAGCTAAAGATAATTAAGCCATTTTATTTGGCCAGCTTAAAGCAAGGCCCTGCAAGCCGCTTAGATATTGGCTTGCAGGGCATTGATTTTTTCTCGTAATATTATTTAAAGCTTTATTACTCGTGAAACTGGTTATACATAAAACTGGTTATTCATGAAACTTGGCTAAATCACCTGGTTTACGCAGCATTTTATCTACCTCGCCAGAATGCAATTCCTCTTGATAAATCATTTCACGCGCGTATTCTTCTAGCATGATGGAATCGCCTTCAACCAATTTTAGCAAAGCTTTGTAGGCATCTAAAGATAATTTTTCGTGCGCCATCGATTCGCGCAAAATATCGCCAATGTCGTGGTTATGCGTTTCTAGCAATGGGCCAATAGAAAGTGACGGATGGCCACCCAAATGCGTAATGAGCTCGCCTGCTTTATCGGCATGGGTGAGTGACTCTGCCGCTTGGCCACGCAGCCAAGACACAATTGGAATGCGGTTGTAACCAAACACCATCAGCGCATAATGCGTATAGCGCACCACACCGGCCAGCTCCAGCTCTAAAATTTTGTTCAATGCTTTGGTAACAGGGGTATCAATACCGTGATTGTCTGACATTTTATTCTCCTAAACGACACAAAAATTTGAACGACTTTATTTAACAAGTCGCAGTGTATCGTAAAAAAAATAGGCTTGCAGAATTGCAAATAGTTCGCATTGTCACTATCAAGTAGATTTATGACAAGTTGGTTTAATGCTGCGTATTTTTAAATGTTTTGGCGTGCTTTAGAGCCAAATAATTAGCACGGCGGCCACGAATGACGTGCAAGGGAAACAACAGTACCAGACCACAACCAATCACCCAATGCACCCACAAGGCAGCATCACGGGTTTCATCGCCATAGTATAAAAACAAGCCAGAAAGCAATAGCAACGCCATCACCAGCACCATGCTGCCACCAGAGATTCGATTGCGATTGTTGTGCCAGCCGCCTTTAATATGATTAGGCATAACCGCGCCAAATAGCAACACGAAAAGATAAGAGGCAAAGCCATGTGCAATTAAAATGCTGTGGTTTTCTACCGCCAATGCTTTTATTTCAAACTCATGTGCTAGTAAGTACAATACACCAGAAATGGCACAAATTAAAAAGATTAAATGGGTGCTGAACGATTGCCAAAACGGCAGATGCGCAACACGGCTGCGTTTTTTATAAAACATGTAATTTATATCGATGGAATATTTTTTAAAGCCACATCATACAGGGTAAGCACCCGCTTTACGCCGTCTGCCAAGTGTTTGCATGATAGTGTAGCGCCAGAGATATTATCAATACCTTTATTTAACTTTAATATAGAGCCTGCGTTTTTGCCCACAAATTGCTGGCGCCAGCTGGCTTCGCGCACTTGATAGCCATAGGTTTCGCGATAATCCATCACATCAATCATGCGCACCGTGCCATCTAAATTAATGCCCACCGCATAGGTAATAAATTCGTGTTTGCCATACACTTCGTCCACAATAAACCAGCCTGCAGGCTTGCCTGCTTCTAGTACTTGCCATATTTTTTTATCAGGGATTGGCGTACCCGTACTGGCTGCATTTTTTATCTTGCCGATTTGATCAGAAGTTAACGTGATCGGCATTAACTTAAAAGCATCGGCTTTTTCAAAAATAGCTTTTTGCGCTTGCTCAACACTTAAATATTGTTGTGCATTCACAATAAAACTCGCGCCGAGTAAACTTAGCGCGAGTAAATAAACGATTAATTTTTTCATGCTAAGCGTAACGAGCAAATAGTGGTTTTAGATGACATTTGCACAAGTAATTACTATTAAAAATCAAAACCCACGCGCAAGCGTAACTCATTTTTTTCGTTTTCATCTAAGTGCAAGTTTTTATTCGAGCCACCAAACGTTTCGCCAACAGAGGCTGCATAAGTTGGGTTGCCTTGTAATTGCCTAAAATAAGTCAAGGTTGCCCACCATTTTTTGGCTGCATAATGTACAGTTGGCCCCATAAAAAATGAGTATTGGTTTTTCTTAAAAGTATTGCCATTAGGCACTTTTAGCACATCCATATGGTGGCGCGCTTCTAAGCCCACATACCATTGTGGCGCTACGCGATAAGTTGCACCCAAATAATTGTACATCTCTACTTCTTGCTCAACCGCATTATCATCTTCGACCAAAATACGTTTTTCGCGCGCCAAAATCAAGTTGTAAGCCAACACTAATTGGTCATCTAGCAAGTTTTTTTGTACTAGCACGCCGCCTTCAATCTCAAACTGTTTGGTTTTAGAGCCATCTACTTTAAAGCGTGTTTGGTAAGAAGGTTCTAGCAATAACGCCAAGCCCCAACCATCGTTTAAATAGGGCGACAAAATATTGTATTTAAGTGCCATTTTCACACCGCGAAATGCAAATTTATCACGATCTGGGTACAGCGGATCACCCGCATCATCTAGCGGAAATGCGCCTTTGTGGTCAACATCTAAAAACATTAAATAACCCGCCACTTGCAGCCTATCGGTAATACCGTATTCCAGCTCGCCTTGTAATTCGGTGGCGCGAAAATCACCCATGTCTTTATCCCAGCGGTTAGTGACCATGGTTTGAAACTCCATACCGCCTTTTGGAATCGTCTCAGCGCCGTAAACATAATTAAATATATGCTCATCCGCATTTGCCGTTACTGCTACAGACAATCCTAGTGCCAACAACATTAATTTGATATTTTTATGCATAATTGCCTCGCAAAATTTTACTAACTTGTAAACAACAATGCATTCTAATTGAAATGAGAATGGTTATCAAGTAGAATCGCATTTAGTTTAAAAAATAATCTTTACAGATAACGTTTATGAAAAAACTGTCACCTATTTTGATTGGCTTCTTTGCAATACACTTTGCCAGCTTGCATGCCGAAGAAGTATTGTTGCCATCAATTGAAGTCACTGCACCTGCCTACAAACCCGAAACCCTCGAGAATAAATCGGGTGCAGAAATCCGTGATATTCCTGCAAGCATTCAATTGATTAAACCCGCAACTATTCAGCAACAAGGCATTGCCAATATGGCAGATGCACTACGCAATGTCAGTGGTATTCAGTCTGCAGATGGCGGCATGGCCAATGATTTTAGAGCGCGTGGCTTGGGCGTAACGTTTTTTAGAGACAATATATTTGATGGTAATGCGCAAAATAGCTATTACCGCAGCTTGGTAGATGTGCAAGAAATTGAAGTGCAAAAAGGCCCGGGCTCGGCCTTGTTTGGCTCTAGCGCGCCAGGCGCCAGTATTAATTTGGTCACCAAAAAACCTCAGCGTGATTTTGCGTTAAACACAGGCGTTTCATTCGGCAGCTTTGCAACGCGCGGCGCATTTGCCGATATTACGGGTGAAATTGCCAAAGGCGCGGCTGGTAGATTGATTGTGAATACTGAAGCAAGCAACGGTTACCGTGGATTAGACCGCGAATTGCTAGAGTTTTTACCCAGCATTTCACTCGATTTGGCAGAAAACACAACGCTATTGTTGGATATTGATTATCGCAAAAGCCAAATTACACCTGACAACTATGGCATTCCGTTTAATTTTAAAACAAAAATTGCTAATGTGGATATTGATAACCGCTATTACACGCCATTTGCCAATGTTGAGCAAACTGTTTTAAGAGCCAGTGCCGAGCATGATTGGCATATTAATGATGCGCTACAAATGAAAACCACTTTTGTTTACGATACGCGTGATTTAGATATTTTGCGTAACGTGCGCGGCAATGCCGAAAACGCCGCTGGCTTACTTATTCGCCGTAGTTTGCGCCAACAATTTGATGATGCCAATTACTTAACGCTACAAAATGAATTTTTGTGGGATGTAAATACAGGGGATATTGGCCACAAAATTTTAGCGGGCGTGGCTTACAGCAATACGCGCATTGATAGCTTGCGTAATGGTTTGCAATTACCCAGTATTAACAATATCGGCAACCCTGTTGTGCCAGAAACAGGCATTGCAGGCTTGCCGCGCGATGTGTCGCGCAGTTTTGACCGCAAACTTAAATCAGATACTTATTCTGTTTATGTAAATGACCAAATTAGCTTAAACCCACAATGGAAGCTGCGCGCTGGCATACGCAACGACCACGTAAACGCATCGGATAAAGGTATAGAAGGCACGCTTGGCTACCGCGAAATTAGTTACAACAAAGATTTATTATCCGGCTCACTCGGCTTGGTGTATCAGCCCAGCAGCCAATTATCTTTTTATACAGGTTATTCAAAAGGTGCGTTTAACAATATCAATACCAAAGTATCGCAGCTATCTATTAAGCCTGAAACCTCACGCCAGTTTGAAATTGGTAGTAAGCTAAATACTGAAAAATTAGATTTAAGCGTCGCCCTATTTCGCATTAAACGTGAAAATTATTTGTTCGATTTACCCGAGGCAGAAAGTACATCTGACGGCAAAGATACATCGCGCGGCTTAGAGTTAGATATTGCGACGCGGCCATTTTCAGGCTTAAGCTTAACGGGCAACGCGGTGTTTTTAGACCCCACTGTAAAAACCGACGTGCTGGCAGGCTTAAACGCTTTAGGTATTAGCATCCGCAGCACCAAAGGTACTGAGCCTGTGGGCGTTAGCCGTAGGGTATATAGTTTGTGGGCCAGTTATGCCTTGCAAAGCTTACCTAGCTTAGAGGTTGGCTTTGGCGCAACCCATCGTAGCAGCATGTACGTCGATGCGCTGAACCAATATGAAGTACCCGCGTTTACCGTGCTAGACGCATCGATTCGTTACCTGCAGCCGCAATACGAAATTGGTTTATTTGTTAAAAATTTGGCTAATAAAGAATACTATGCCACAACCACCAATATTGGCGCAGTGCCTGGCGATGAACGCAGTGCGTTTTTAAATGTTAAATTTAACTTTAAATAAATAGTTAATTATTTTGATGCTCTGCAAGCCAATATCCATGCGGGCTGCAGGGCATCCATTCATTCTCGCGTAAAAAACTAATCTTTTTTATCGCTATGGCCCAAATCCCTTTCTGGCGCAATCACATCACGAATCAGCTGTTTTAATTCTTTGCTTTCTGGAAAACGCCCTGTTAACTTGCGGCTAAACAGTAGCGCGCCATTCAAACGCACGTCTAATATGCCGCCCGTGCCTGGCATTAAATTAACGCCGCTCAAATCTGACTCAAAAGTAGTTAGTAGCTCTTGCGCCAGCCATGCCGCGCGTAGCAACCAGCGGCATTGGGTACAATATTCAATTTCTACTTGATAATTTAATACCTGTTTGGGCATGTTTTTCCTTAAATTTAATGGCTTTACGCTATTAAAAAAACTTGAAATAGCGCAAAATGAACCTATTATCTTATTGTAAGCTCATATCTGTGTTGATGCGTTAAGCTAACAATATTCATTATTAATAGTAAAAAGGATGTACATGCGTTCTACTTTTCAAAAATTTGGTCTTATTGGTTCAGGTGTATTAATTGGTGTTTTAATTAGTTTAAATTTTTCTGCCTTGGCAGAAAAAGTCACCATGTCGCAATTGCCCATAGACGATTTACGTGTTTTCGCCGAGGTGTTTGGCAAGGTTAAAAGTGATTATGTAGAGCCTGTTGAAGATAAAAAGCTTATCAACGAAGCCTTAACAGGCATGCTTTCTGGCTTAGACCCACACTCGACATTTATGGATGCCGACGCTTACAAAGATTTGCAAGCAGGTACCCAAGGTGAGTTTGGCGGCTTGGGTATAGAAGTGGCAATGGAAGAAGGCTTGGTAAAAGTAGTGACGCCGATTGAAGATAGCCCAGCTTACAAAGCAGGCTTAAAAAGTGGTGATTTAATTAGCAAGCTAGATGATACGCAGGTGCGCGGATTAACGCTAAACGACGCAGTGAAAAAAATGCGCGGCAAGCCAGATACGCCAATTGTACTGACTGTGTTACGCAAAGGCGAGGCAAAACCACTGACATTTACACTAGTGCGCGCCATTATTAAAACGCAAAGCGTTAAAAACAAATACATTGAAAAAGATTATGCATATGTGCGCGTAACGCAGTTTCAAGAACACACAGGCGAAGATTTAGCCAAAGCTTTAATTAGCCTGCAAGCGCAAAACAAAGGCCCTTTCAAAGGTCTAGTGTTAGATATGCGCAACAACCCAGGCGGCTTGCTTGATGCCGCTGTGGGCGTATCGGCCGCGTTTTTGCCTAAAAATGATTTAGTGGTTTACACCGAAGGCCGTGTGCAAGATTCTAAAATGCGTTTAAGTGCTAACCCGCTAGATTACGCGCGCCGTGGCAAAGGCGACTATTTAAAAGGTGTGCCAGAATCTTATAAAAATACGCCGATGGTGGTGTTGATTAATGCAGGTTCTGCATCGGCATCAGAAATTGTGGCAGGCGCTTTGCAAGATCATAAACGCGCTACTATTTTGGGCATTACCAGCTTTGGTAAAGGCTCGGTGCAAACCATTTTACCAATGAATAATGGCAGCGCCATTAAGCTAACCACCGCGCGTTATTTCACGCCAAATGGCCGCTCTATTCAGGCCAAAGGCATTGTGCCAGACGTTGCGGTAGATGATGGCTCTGACCCCGCCAACGCGATGCACGAGGCAGATTTAGCTAAACACATCTCTAACCCCAAAGATGCCGAAGCCAACACGCCCGCTGTGAAAGATGCGGCAAAAGAAGCGGCGGCAAAAGCTAAATTGAATGAGAAAAAATTTGCTGAGGCACAAGGCCCGATTGAGCCTGCCAGTAAAGAAGATTTTCAATTTGCGCAAGCTATGAATGTACTCAAAGGCTTGCCAGTACAAAAAGCACCCGAGCCAAAAGTGGCAGAGGCTAAACCTGCTGATTTAAAACCAGCAGCCAAGTAATTTTAGCTGCATTTTAAAAAGCCTGCTTAGTCAAATAAGTAGGCTTCTTTAATTTTAATCTTCATAAAAAATCAACTTTCATTTACTAGTAAAATTAGATTACACTAAACAAATGCAAATTGACCAATTGATTCACACTTTTGACACGGGCTTGCGCACACTATTTGCCGCCAGCACTGCCGCAAGGTCGCGGCCGGATGTAGGTTTGGAAGAACCCACATTGGCAGATAAAAGCAAACAACATGCAGCCGCGCTAATGCGCGTAAACCATGTGGGTGAAGTGTGCGCACAAGCGTTATATAGCGGGCAAGCGCTAACCAGCAAAAATCCGCAAATTGTGAAGTCGCTGCAACATGCAGCAGCCGAAGAAATCGACCACTTAGCATGGTGCGAGGCGCGCATAAACGAACTGGGTGGACGCAAAAGTATGCTGAACCCAATATGGTACGCAGGTAGCTTTACGCTAGGCGCCGTGGCAGGCGCTCTGGGGGATAAATGGAACCTGGGCTTTTTGGCCGAGACTGAAAAACAAGTTTCTATCCACTTGCAAAATCATTTGCAACAGCTTGATGAAACCGACATTAAAACGCGTACAATTGTAGAACAGATGCAACAAGATGAAGCAGCACATGCGGCTGAGGCCACACAACTTGGCGCAGCTGAGTTACCCGCGCCAGTAAAAGCGGGCATGCAATTGGTATCAAAACTAATGACAAAAACGGCATACTATTTTTAGGAAGTATTTTTAACTCATGCAAAAATTTAGTGACGTATTATTAACGCTAGATAGCGCCGACGAGGTGCAACGCATTGAGCTATTTGAAGAAGATGGCACCTCGGCTGGCCACATTGATAACAAACCGGGCAGCCAAGGCTCGGTAAAAGTGTTTTACCACCTCTATAAAATGTTTGGTGGTATTACGCTAGATGCCGCAGTAGAAGGCTTGGCGCTGTATGCCGAGCACACCGAAGATGCCGAAAACTGCCCAGGCAAACACCCCAATGTAGATAGATTAATTAACGTGCTAGAAAACGAAGCGCCGTTAACCATGAAAGTTGTTACTGCATAACTTTGTTCGAAATGGGCGGATGATAAATCAGCTCTAACAAATGCCCCACCGCATCTAAGCAGTAAAACCCACGCGAACCATCACGGTGCGTTTTAGGCGCCTCAGTAATTTTTACGCCTTGCTCTACAAAATAAGCATGCCAATTATCCACATCTGTCGGCGTTTTTAGCACAAAGCCAATATGGTCTAGCCGCTGCTGCGCTTGTGGCGTGTAATCCACACGATGCAAGGCAAACACATCGCCATCGTTGGTTAAATAAACGTTATCCGCATCGGGCTGCCACTCTATTTTCATGCCCATTATTTGCGTGTAAAAATCTACCGCGGTTTCTAGCTCTTTTACAAATAAAGCCACATGACGTATGCCCAGCATGCCATTTGGTTTACTTTGTTTATTTGGATTATTAATCATTCTTTACGATGCTCTGCAAGCCGCGTAGATATTGTGTTGCAGAGGCATTAAATTTTCTCGTGCGCAATTTGTGCAGATTTAATTACAAAATCATGCGTAATTTCTACACTTTTGGCCAACATAATACTGGCCGAACAATATTTCTCTGCCGATAATTTAACGGCGCGTTCAACTTGCGTTTCGTTTAAATTGTCACCCGTAATCACAAAATGCACATGTATTTTGGTGAACACTTTTGGAATTTCATCTGCACGCTCTGCTGTAATATCGGCGACGCAATCCACAATGGGCTGACGAGCTTTTTTCAAAATAGTCACCACATCAAACGAGGTACACGCGCCCATACCAATCAACAGCATTTCCATAGGCCGCATGCCAATATTGCGGCCACCGTTTTCTGGCGCACCGTCTAGCACCACCGCGTGGCCAGTCTCAGATTCACCAACGAAACTGACACCGTCTATCCATTTAACACAAACTTTCATGTTTACTTCACATCCAACAATTCAACATCAAAAATCAAATAGGCATTTGGCGGAATAGCACCACCCGCGCCACGAGCGCCATACCCAAACTCTGGGGAGATAATCAATGTACGCTTTCCGCCTATTTTCATGCCAGCAAAGCCTTCATCCCAACCTTGAATCACTTGACCTGCACCTAGAGAAAATTCAAAAGGTTGCTTTCTATCTAGGCTGCTATCAAATTTTTTGCCTTTGTTATCTTTTGTAGCTTGGTCATACAACCAGCCTGTATAGTGCACACTTACGTTAAAACCTGGCTCAGCTTCACGGCCGGTACCTATTACTGTATCAATTTTTTTAACGCCAACCATTCTGGCGTTGCTATCGCTATTTGCTGTCATTGCGGATTTTTCCTGTGTGGTTGATGTTGCGGTTGATTCTGCTTGGCAGGCGTTAAGCGAAAATGCAAAGGCGCCAGCCAATAAAATGTTAAGTAATTTCATGGTTAACTTTCTTTGTAAACATAACCAGTATGATACCGCAAACACGGCTAAGTTCGAATGCTTGTTAGTGCCAATTCTAGTGTTGGTGCGCCCATTCTATCAACGCATCTTGTGCGTTTTTGCTAGCACCCGCTTTAGCATGATTAATCAGCATCACCAGCACATGGCGCTTATTTTGGCTATCCAACACATAGCCAGCAATCGCGCTTACGCCATCTAGCGAGCCTGTTTTTAAATGTGCGCGGCCATTGGCAGGGCTATCATTTAAGCGTTTTTTTACTGTGCCATCTTGCGCCAAAATCGGCAGCGATGCCATCAGCTCTGGCATAATTGCGCTATGGTAGGCCGCAACAAGCAATTGACCCAAATGCGCTGCGCTAATGCGCTCTGTGCGCGATAAACCGGAGCCATTTTCTATTACCAGCTCATCAATTTTCTGGCCTTTATCCGCCAACCAAGTTTTTATTGCCGCCTCACCTTTTGCCTCAGTCGCAGGTACGCCATTTTTTTCTGCTGCAATCGTCAATAACAATTGTCGCGCCATTAAATTATTGCTCCACTTGTTAATATCGCGAATCACATAGCCTAGCGGATCAGAAACTTGCTCTAACACCTTAGTCGCACCCATAGGAATTTCTTGTACTTTTAGCCTGCCATTAAATTTCCCGCCCAACTCTTTCCACAATTTTTTAAAGGTGTAAAACGCATATTTTTCATCATCAAATACGCTCAATTCTAAATAACGCTCACCACAATCGGGCGAAAAAGCACCGTTAAACGTAACGACAGATTTGCTATCTAATGTTTTGGTTTCTAAAGTTTTTACAGTATAGCCAAAACGGCTACGCCACTCGCCACAGGCACCTGCAGAAAGCTTCATGTTATTCACAATTTGTACCTCACTCAGCTCAAACTCTTGGGTAACGTTTACGCCAAAATCAGTCGCCGCAAACTTAAAACTGGTGTTGCGGCCATTTACCAAAAACGCGCTGGGCTCTGCGTTATAAGCGCGCCAAGTTTCATCATCAAAGGTTTTACGGTTGCCCACATTTTTGGCAAAATGGCTTTTATCAATGACAAAATCACCATTAATTTGTTTAATGCCCGCTTGCTGCAAATTCATTAACAAGCGCCAAAATTCTTGCGCCTTAAAGCTAGGATCGCCGTAACCTTTGATGATTAAATTGCCATTTAAACTACCATTTTGCACACTGCCGTCTTTATAAATCTCAGTTTTCCAACGATAGTTAGGGGTGAGCAAATCTAGCGCCGCATGCGTGGTAACCAGCTTCATCACGCTGGCAGGGTTCATACTTTTATCAGCATTGTGGTTAATGCTAGGGGTTGCGGCATCCACTGGCTGTACAAAAATGGCCACGCTACTTTGTAGAATGCCCGCTTTTTTTAGTGCATCGGCCACGCTGGCAGGCAGCTCGGCTTGCGCCGAAAAACTGTTACTAGCCAACATAAAAATTGTGACTATTTTTAGTAATAATTTAAACATCATTATTTGTATGCTCTGGAGACCGCATGGATACTGGCTTGCAGGGCATGCTGTATCTCCTCGTGCGTGATGGTATAGGGCGGCATTAAATAAACTGTGTTGCCAATGGGGCGAATCAGCAAGCCATTTTCTAGCGCGGCTTTGTAACAGTCACGCGAAAAATTTATGTTTTTTGTGGCAACATCAAACGCAAAAATCATGCCCTGCCTTCTTAAATGCGCAATTGGTAAATCTTGTTTGTGAATATCTAGTAAAGCTTGCATTTGTTGCCAAATAAAATCTGACGTTTCGCGATTTTTTTCAATCACATTATCTGTTTCAAAAATGCTTAAAGTTGCCAAAGCCGCGCTGCAAGCGAGTGGGTTGCCAGTATAACTGTGGCTGTGCAAAAAGCCTTTACTCACTTTATCATCATAAAACGCTTGGTAAATTTCGTCTTTAGTCAAAACAACCGAAAGTGGCAAATAACCGCCCGTGATGCCTTTAGATAAACAGATAAAATCAGGGCGGCAATCTTGCTGTTTGCAACAATTATTTGGTGTGCAAGCCGCATCACAATCGGCGTAACTGGCAAACATTGTTCCCGTTCGGCCAAAACCCACCGCAATTTCATCAGCAATTAAATGTACTTCATACTTGCTGCAAATCTCTCTGGCGCGCTTTAAGTAAATAGGATGATACATGCCCATGCCAGCCGCACATTGCACCAGTGGCTCGATTATAAAAGCTGCTAGCTCATGTGAGTGTTCACTTACATATTGCGCTAACGCCTCTGCACAGCGCAATGCATAAGCTTCTGCGCCCTCACCTGCCTCCGCCAGCCGAAAGTCTGGGCTAGGCATTTGCGCGCTTTGCAGCAACAGCGGCGCATACGTATCTTTAAAAATCGCCACGTCTGTCACGCCCAGCGCGCCTAGCGTTTCGCCGTGGTAACTATTTTGTAAACTGATAAATTTGGTTTTTTGCGGTTGGTTACTGTTACGCCAAAAATGAAAACTCATCTTCAGCGCAATCTCCACTGCACTTGCACCATCGCTGGCATAAAACGCATGACCAAGCCCTGTTAATTTGGCCAATTTTTCAGAAAGCTCAACAACTGGCTGATGCGTAAAACCCGCCAACATCACATGCTCTAGCGTATCCAATTGCGTTTTAATCGCATCTTTAATCCGCGCATTATTATGCCCAAACAAATTCACCCACCAACTACTCACACCATCTAAATAGCGCTTGCCATCTGTATCGTAAAGCCAAACGCCATCACCCTTTACAATCGGAATCAGCGGAAAACTTTCATGATTTTTCATCTGTGTGCATGGATGCCATACAGATTGTAGGCTGCGATAGAGAAGACTATTATTAATCATGCTAATCAGCTATAAATATATACTAATCAGCTCGTCAATCTCGTCGGCAATTTTAACGAGTTCTTTAGCTAATTGAACTTCTCTAGTTTGTGCTTGCTCAATTTTGGCGCTTAGTGTGTCCATTTCAAACTTCAAACTAAGCAACTCTTCTCGATGTAATTTAAGTTGTTCTTTTGGCATAGAAAGCAGAACTTCACCTTCTGCAATTTTCTGATTTGAATAAGCATAAATTTTCATGCCTTCAGAAATGTTCTGCTGAAACTGGCTTAAAGAGTAAGCCAGCTGAGTTTTTAATGTTGTTATTTTAATTGAGTCAGGCCTAAATTCTCTTAGTTTAGCAACAACCACTTTTAATGCATCCATTTTGCGCTGAAAGTGACTCTCCACCTCTTCAACTTTTGCAATATTAACATCTGGACTTTCAGCAGTAATTTCTTTAAGTACTTCCTTAGAAAAAATTTTGCTAAACTCATACAAATCTCTTTTTATCGCCCCATCAACCAATGTCACCTCAGGGTTTAATTCTGCTTCAGTAAAAGGTGGATTGACGTATTCAATACTAGGATTAAGCCATGAGTCAGGAATTTTAAAGAAATAGGCTTCTGCAAAGTTTTGCTTCAATTTTAAACAGCGCCATGCTTTAGTACTTGCTAAGAGCTCTTCGCGCGTATATTTGGCGCTTTTTTCAAGCTGTATTACTATTTTAGCAGTAGGGCAATCGGTTGTTTTTTTTGCG
This sequence comes from Methylophilaceae bacterium, assembly GCA_031429035.1. GTDB lineage: Bacteria > Pseudomonadota > Gammaproteobacteria > Burkholderiales > Methylophilaceae > Methylotenera_A. The sequence continues at coordinate 4,027 of JANOYU010000126.1, read as the reverse complement.
CTTGTGTAAAAAAAATAGTAAGTCGATGCTTTATAGGCCAGAAATGCCAGAAATGCGAAAATCAGAATTTTTTTTATCATTTTTTATGTTCTTCTTTTGTTAATCAAAACCAACTTCGCGCTGATGTTTAATAGCCAAAATCACTACAATATCGGCCAATTTATCAAGCTTGTAAATAGCAACATAGCCAGTTTTACCTCTCGAAATCACTAACTCTCGTTTGCCAGCACTATTAGTTGGGCGGCCTATATTAGGATGTCGTTTAAGAATTTGAATCGCCTCGTCAATCATATCGAAAGTTGCTAGTGCCGCAATTAAATCGCTATCAATCAAAAACTCGACTAGACGCTTAATGTCAGCTAGCGCATTTTGTGCATACTCTAATTTTGCCATTAGTTGCGTTTAACAGGCTTGGGTTCTGGCAATGCAATACCTTGAATTTTGGCGCGTAAGTAGGCTTGTACTTCATCAGCATCGTAGCCAATACCCGTTTCTTGATAATGCTTGAGTGATGCCTCTGCACGCACCATAAAAGCACGGTCTTCTTCAATGCGGTCTGTTTGCTCTGCAATAACATCGACCATAAAGGCATGCGGACTTTTACCTGCCAATTCGGCAAGTGTGTTGACGCGCTGTTTAAGGGCATCGGGTAGTTTTAAGCTGGTAGTTGCCATCAGTTTTCTCCTTAAATAAAGGTGTTACTAAAGTAACACCTTTGCGCTTTTCCGTCAAACTTTTTGCTACGTTTAGTTGTATTTTATTAATACTTTAATCTGTGCTTGCAACTTATTGTTGTGCAATTTGCTCTTAAATTAAGTAATCATTATTAACAATAAATTTAAGAAAGCGAATCATCATGCATACCAAAAAATTACTTATTTCAGCCTTATTTTCTGCTTCTTTATTAGTATCTGCACAAGCACATGCCGCTGCTGCATGTGATGCAAATATTGAAGTAACGGCAGCCATGGCCTATACGGCCAAAACCATTGACGTACCAAAAACCTGCAAAACATTTACCATTAATTTAAAAGCGCAAGGCACCATGTCTAAAACCGTGATGGGTCATAATTTAGTCATTACTAAAGAGGCTGACAAAGATTCAGTCAACACCGACGGTGGTACCGCTGGCGCTGCTAACAATTATATTAAGGTCAAAGATACACGTGTTGTGGCACACACTATCGTGATTGGTGGTGGTGAATCGGCAAGCACTAAGTTTGATGTTAAAAAATTAAACGCTAAAGATAAATACGTATTTTTCTGCTCTTTTCCAGGCCATGCGGGCATTATGAAAGGCGTTGTTAATTTAATTTAAGTTTGATTTTTAGTTTTATTAAAAAAGCCAACAGATGTTAGTTGGCTTTTTTGTTTTAAATTAGCTTAAAAAATCTATGGCGCAGGGTTTGTAAAACGCAAATGTATCGCGTCAATTTCTTTGATGATTTCGGGCGATAATTTCACTTGAAATGCGGCGATATTTTGTTGCAAATGCGCCATACTGGTGGCACCAATAATGGTGCTGGCCACGCACCAGCGGTGCATAACATAACTTAGGGCAAGCTCTGTGAGGCAGTATCCATGCGCCTTAGCGAGCATCGCATAAGCCTCGCAAGCAGATTGTACGTTTGGTTTTGTGTAACGCTGGGCATAACCTTTAAACAAAGTAACCCGCCCAACCGCTTGCGGGTTATCTACATATTTGCCACTTAAGTGGCCAAATGCGAGTGGCGAATACGCTAGCAAGCTAACTTTTTCGCGGTAGCAAATTTCACTCATGCCAAAATCAATATGTCGATTCAGCAAGTTATAGCCATTTTGTAGCGTGGCAATATGCGGCAAATTATATTGCTTGGCGCAACGTAAAAATTCCATCACGCCCCAAGGTTGCTCGTTGCTTAAACCAATAGCGCGAATTTTGCCTTCTTTAACCAGCTCTGCTAGCGTTTCAAGTTGATTGTGAATGCTCACCCAATGTTTTTCGTTGCCATTTGCGTCTTGCTCATTGGCAGGGTCAAACTGATATTGCCCAAATAAGGGCACGTTACGTTCTGGCCAATGAATTTGATACAAATCAATATAATCAGTTTGTAAGCGCGTGAGTGAATCATGTACAGCATTCCGAATCGTCGCGCGATCTAGCGAAAATTCGTTATTGCGAATCCAAGGCATGCCACGGCGTGGCCCAGAAATTTTGCTGCCTATAATGAGTTTATCGCGTTGCTGATGCTTTAACCAAGCGCCAATAATTGGCTCAGTTTTTGTGTAGGTTTCGGCCTTGGGCGGCACTGGGTACATTTCTGCGGTATCAATAAAATTGATACCTTGCGCCACCGCGTAATTTAGTTGCTCATGCGCTTCTTGTTGCGTATTTTGGTCACCAAATGTCATGGTGCCTAAGCACACTTTAGACACGTTTAGATTGGTTTGGCCTAACGTTACAAAATCCACTAATGCAACACTTTCTTCACATCAGTAGGCGCTTCTATCAATGTTACCGTTTGCGGTTCCGTATATTGTTTGTTGACCGCGCCCAGCTCCCATGCCGCCTCTTTGGCAGATAGTTGCAACATATTGCATAGCGCTAAAATAAGCTCTTGGCTTAAATTCATGCGCACTGTTATGCCTTCTAAGCATGGCAACTCTAACGATGGTGGCTTGTTATCTATATTAATAACCATCACGTTTATAGCTAACAAAGCCACATCGTTCACCACTTCTTTACGGGTTTGGTATTCCGTTGCAAAATCTAACTTTTGTAGCGCTTCGGTGGCTTCTACTTCTTGTTTAAACTGCGCTACAGCTTGTTGTGGTGGCGTTTCTGCTTGAATTGAAGTGGCTGTGGGCAAATGTGTTTCGCCATTTAGCATTTGCCATATTTGCTTAGTGATACGCTGCGTCAGCCAAACTAATAACTCAGAATTATCTGCCAAACCCACCCGCAACAATAGCCTATCTTGCTGGATGTTGTAACCCAAGTTAATTTGTTGAATCGCCGCTTCTGGCTTGCTTTGTAAGGTTGTATTTTCTGTGGTCATTTTTAAATAAACTTGCAAATAGCTCTTGAAAAATTAAAATTAAGCCCAACTTTAGCAATCTAGCAACGAGAGTGCTAAAATGCGGCCTTGCCCAAATTATTTAAGTAGTTTTTTCAAAACATAATAGTAACCCATTAGGAGATTCAGTATGAAAATTCGTCCATTACACGATCGCGTGATTGTAAAACGTTCAGAAGAAGAGCGTACAACCGCTTCTGGCATTGTTATCCCCGATTCAGCAACCGAAAAACCAGATCAAGGCGTTGTAACAGCAGTGGGTAATGGCAAACGTGATGACACTGGCAAAATTAATGCATTAGACGTAAAAGTTGGCGACAAAGTGTTGTTTGGCAAATACGCAGGCCAAACCGTTAAAGTTGATGGCGATGAATTATTGGTGATGCGCGAAGAAGACATCATGGCGATTGTTGAGTAATAGTTAACAGTCGAATAATTTCGACAGGAATATTTAGTTGAATAATCAATTAATCCAATCAGACAATTAGAAATTAGGAGCAATTAACATGGCAGCAAAAGACGTAAGATTCGGTGACGAAGTTCGCCAAAAAATGACCAACGGTGTGAACATTCTGGCTAACGCAGTTAAAGTAACTTTAGGCCCTAAAGGCCGTAATGTAGTGTTAGAGCGTTCATACGGCGCGCCGACTATCACTAAAGATGGTGTTTCGGTTGCTAAAGAAATCGAACTAAAAGACAAGTTTGAAAATATGGGCGCACAAATGGTAAAAGAAGTGGCATCAAAAACTTCTGACATCGCCGGTGACGGTACTACGACTGCAACAGTTTTGGCACAAGCAATTATTCGCGAAGGTATGAAATCAGTAGCAGCGGGCATGAACCCAATGGATTTAAAACGCGGTATTGATAAAGCAGTTGCAGCGGCCATCGAAAACTTAAAAGCACAATCAAAACCATGCACAACTAGCAAAGAAATTGCACAAGTTGGTTCAATCTCAGCAAACTCTGAC
>JANOYU010000125.1:0-24543 GCA_031429035.1 Methylophilaceae bacterium | reverse complement strand
AAAATATATTTTTATAAAAAATAAATAATGCTTATTAATCCCCGAAATCGAATACGAACTCACCGCCATCTGCGCTCATGGCGCGGGCGGACAGAATGTGAATATGGAGTCATCCGCGACCCACTTTCGTTTATAGACAATTCCAAATCACTTATGTACAATAAGACGTACATATTTTATTTGTAAAAGAGGTACTAAAAATGGATGCAATTACTTACACAACTGCGCGAGCGCAGCTGGCTAGCAATATGAATCGCGTGTGCCAAAACCATGAGCCATTGATTATTACGCGCAATCGAGAGCAATCGGTTGTTATGGTGTCGCTTGAAGATTATCAAGCGTTGGAAGAAACGGCGTATTTGCTGCGTAGCCCCAATAATGCCAAACGCTTGCTGGATGCAGTGATTGAACTGAACGCTGGCAAAGGAACCGAGCGAGAATTGACTGAATGAAATTGATTTTTGCCGAGCCAGCTTGGCAAGATTATTGTTATTGGCAACAACAAGATAAGCAAATGCTTAAACGTATTAACCAACTTATTCAAGAAATTCAGCGCGAGCTATTTACTGGCATAGGCAAGCCAGAACCACTAAAACACGCGCTTAGTGGCTATTGGTCGCGCCGTATAAATGATGAGCATCGTATTGTGTATAAGGTAGAAGCTGATCATTTGCTGATTGCGCAATTGCGGCATCATTACTAACGTTGTTAATAACATGATCTTAATCCCCGAAACCGAATACGAACTCACCGCAATCCGAGCGCAGGGCGCGGGTGGGCAAAATGTGAATAAGGTTTCCAGCGCGATTCATTTGCGCTTTGATATTTTGGCTTCATCGTTAAGCGATTGGCTTAAAAACAAACTCATGATTAGCAAAGATAATCGCATTACCGATGAAGGCGTGTTGATTCTTAAAGCGCAGCAATACCGCACACAAGAGGCCAATAAAAAAGATGCCATTAAGCGGCTGCATGCCATTGTAAACGCCGCAAACCAAGTGAAACCTACGCGTTATGCCACTAAACCGAGTTATGGTTCTAAGCAGCGACGGCTCGAAGGTAAGACGATTCGTAAGCAAGTGAAGCAATTGCGCGGTAAAATAGTGGGTGAATAATAATGCGAATTTTCTTCTTGAACGTCATTCAGAGCGCAGCGAAGAATCCAGGTTTTTTGCGATAAAGTTCTGGATTCTTCGCTGCGCTCTGAATGACGGATTTGGTGATTGGAGATTGCGGTTTAAAGTAATTTAAGAATAATGAAATAACATGAATCTTTTAGCACTCGATACTTCTACCGAATTTTTGTCTTTAGCCTTGCGGCTAAATGATAAAACGTTTTCGCATTATCAACATGCGGGTAATGCTTCGTCAGAATTGATTTTGCCGCAAATTCAGGCGCTTTTAGAAGAAGGTAAAGTTAAGTTAAGCGATTTAGACGGCATTGCCTTTGGCGCAGGCCCTGGCGCATTTACTGGTGTGCGCATTGCCTGCGGTGTGGCGCAGGGCTTAGGTTTTGGCGCAAATATTCCTGTTGTTGGCATCAACACTTTACTGGCGGTGGCGCAAGCCAGCGGGCAAGATAATGTGATTGTTTGCTTGGACGCGCGTATGGGCGAGATTTACCATGCAGCTTTTGAGAGAGTAAATAATGATTGGATTGAGCAAAGTGCTACAAAAGTATGCAAGCCAGAAGCCGCACCAGTATTGGCTCCTAGGGTATCGTTAGAGATGTCGTGGGTTGGTGTAGGCAGTGGATGGGCGGTGTATGGTGAAATTTTAAGTGGTATTTATGCAGATAATTTAGCTAAGATAATGATAGAAATTACGCCAACAGCACAAGCTGTTTTGCAACTGGCAACCCCTACATTTGCAGCAGGTTTAGCCAAGCCAGCCAGCGAAGCTGCGCCGATTTATATTCGTAACCGCGTCGCACTAACTATAGTAGAGCGCGAGCAGGGACAACGTTTATGAGCGCGCAACTGAAACCAAATTTAAGCCCTCGAGCTAATCTTAGGCTGCGGCCGATGCAAATGGATGATTTGGATGCGATTATGCAAATTGAGCCGACCATATACAGCCACCCGTGGACGCGTGGCAATTTTAGTGATTCGCTGCAAAACGGTTACAGCAGCTGGGTGTTAGAAGACATATCTTTTGGTAAAACCAGCGAAATGATTGGTTATGCTTTATTAATGATGATTATGGATGAAGCGCATTTGCTTAATTTAAGCGTGGCAAAACAGATGCAAAAACAAGGACTTGGACGATTTTTATTAGAGCACATGATTGCAACAGCCAAAACCCACAAAGCATTGAACATGTTTTTAGAAGTGCGGCCAAGCAATATTTCGGCGATTGCGCTTTACGAAAATATGGGTTTTTGCGAAATTGCCGTGCGCCGCGGTTATTATCCTGCTGATCTAAAAACAAGTGAAACTGGCCGCGAAGATGCGGTATTGATGGGGCTGGCACTATGAAAGTAGCATTTTAATGATGACGCGTGATGATGTGCTACGTGAGCTAGAGTTGCTGCCAGTTTGGAAGCTGCGTGTGCCAGCTGCGGTAGTTGCAGAAATAACATCTGAAAAAACCCCTGAAAAAATAGAAGTTGTAATAATTGCAGATGCGCCGCAAGTTGCTGCAAAAGAACAAGCTACGCTATTTGAAATCACACTTTCAAATGATAAAAATTGGGCTTTTGCGTGTGAATCAGGCATGCCTGCAGGCCGCATGGATACTGGCTCGCAGGCTTGCACTGGAATGCCCGAATCCACTGGCATACTGCTAAATAATATTTTGCATGCTTTACATATTGAAAAACCAAGCAAACAGCAAGCTACTAGCGTTACAGATATTGATGCAAAAATTATTGTGGCAATGGGCGAAAGCGTTGCGCAAAAACTGTTAAATACGCAAGATTCACTAGAAAATTTGCGCGGTAAACTGCACACAATAGGCAATGCAACAATAATTGCCTGCGACGATTTGGCGCATTTAATCGCCAGCTCACCACACAAAGCCAAACTTTGGCAAGATTTATGTTTAGCGCGCGCGCATATCGAAAGCTTGCAAAGCCTAGGCTTGCATAGATAAGATTAAACACCATATACTTATGATAGTAGTGAATAAAATTTGAGGAGAATAATATGAAAACGACGAAAATTTGGATGAAAATATTAGCAATTGCCAGCTTGGCGTTTGCTTTAAATGGCTGCGGTTATAACGCTTTTCAAAGCTTAGATGAGGAAGCTAAAGCCAGTTGGTCTGAAGTGTTAAATCAATACCAACGCCGCGCAGACCTTGTACCTAACTTGGTGGAAACGGTAAAAGGTTATGCCTCACACGAAAAAGAAGTGCTAACCGATGTAGCTAACGCGCGCAGCAAAGTGGGTAGCATGCAAGTAACGCCAGAGCTATTGAACGACCCCGAAGCGTTTGCAAAATTTCAAGCCGCGCAAGGCCAGTTAACTGGCGCACTGTCGCGCTTAATGGCGGTTGCAGAGAATTACCCTAACTTGAAGGCTGACCAAGGCTTTAGAGATTTGCAAGCGCAACTGGAAGGCACAGAAAATCGCGTCACTGTTGCGCGCAATCGTTATATCGAGACGATTAAAGATTACAACATTTCTGTGCGTAGCTTTCCCAATAATTTAACGGCAATGATGTTTGGCTATAAAGCCAAGCCAACATTTACGGTGGAAAACGAAAAAGCGATTTCGAGTGCGCCAAAAGTCGAGTTTGGCGATAAAAAATAAGTCACTAGAAACCTCACAGTTTTTACTACGAAAATGCCTCAATACTCCGTCATTCCCGCGCAGGCGGGAATCCATTGGATTTTGAATTTTAAGCTTTTATATACTCGTTCCATTTCAAAATGGATTCCCGCCTGCGCGGGAATGACGGGGCTGGGAAAGTATTTTAGTCGGCTAATATTTGCAGTTATATTCTCTTGTTTGCTACTTATCTCACAACTTGCTTTTGCTGAGTTAGTTGCAATTCCAGAACTCTCCACCCGCGTCACCGATTTAACGCAAACATTATCAGCCAACGAACAAGCGCAGCTAGAGCAAAAACTGGCGGCGTTTGAGGCAAAAAAAGGTAGCCAAATTGCCGTATTGGTGGTGCCAACGACACAGCCAGAAGATATAGCGCAATATGCATTAAGAGTGGTCGAAAAATGGAAAATTGGCCGCGAAAAAACTGATGATGGCTTGCTAGTATTAATCGCCAAAGATGATCGTAAAATGCGCATAGAAGTGGGTTATGGTTTAGAAGGCGCCGTGCCAGATTTGTATGCTAAACGTATTATTTCAGAAATTATCAGCCCCAAATTTAAACAGGGTGATTTTTATGGCGGGCTGGATGCAGGAGTGGATAAACTCATTGGCTTGGTCGATGGCGAAGCGCTGCCAGCGCCAGGCAGCGCCAAATTTAATGGTTTGGGCGTGATGGATATTTTGCCAATGTTATTATTTGGCGGTTTAATTTCTGGCCTAATTTTGCGCGGTATGTTTGGCACTTTTTTTGGCAGTGCGCTCAATGGCGGCTTGCTTGGCGGCGCGGTTGCCTTGCTGGGCGTGGCTTTGGGCGGTGCGGCGATTTTTGGTGTGATTGCATTTTTTATCACTATGATGCTGGGCGGCCGCGGCATGAACGGCTATGGTGGCGGCATACCAATGGGCGGCGGCGGTTGGTCTGGCGGCGGCAGCTCAAGCAGTTGGGGCGGTGGAGGTGGCGATTTTGGCGGCGGCGGAGCTAGCGGTGATTGGTAACAGTGATGATTGGTAAAGGATAATGATGAAAAAAACCAATTCTATCATTCGCTTTGTTAAGCACATGTTGAGTCACCCGTGGCAAGTCAAGCGGCATTTTTCGGTTGAAGCCCTGCGCACTATCGAAAAAGCCATTTCTGCCAGCGAGAAAACACATGCGGGTGAGATTCGCTTTGTGGTAGAGGCTGGTTTGCACCCATATGAGATTTTGTGCAAAAAAACCCCAAAAAAACGTGCAGTAGAGCTATTTGGCCGCCTGAATATTTGGGATACCGAGCACAATAACGGCGTGTTAGTTTATTTGCTTTTGGCCGATCGCGATGTGGAAATTGTGGCGGATCGAGGTATTCACCAGCAGGTTGGGCATGAGGGCTGGGAGGCTATTTGCCGCGAGATGGAACTATTGTTTAGAACAGGCCAGTTTGAAACGGGCGTTTTACAAGGCATTGCCCACATTAGCGAAAACCTAGAAAAGCATTTTCCAATCAATGGCGTAAGCAAGAATGAAGTTTCTAACAAACCACTTATTATGTAGTTTTTATTTGTTGTTTTTTGCTGTTTCAGCACACGCTGCGCTGGCAGATATTTCACGTATTTTTCACCAAACACCAATGCTGAATCAATTTGAAGTGTGCCAAGGCGGTGGCTGTGTGGTGATTTCAAAAACCTCACTTACCGAAATGGAATGGAATGCAGTGACAGGCGTTTTTAACAAGCCTGCACAAAATGCAGATGAAGAACGCCAAAAAATTGCGCAAGCCATTGGTGTTTTAGAAAATATTATCGGCAAAAAAATTGGCACAACCGCTGATTTAGCGGGGACTTTTTTTGATGGAAAATTGGCAGGCCAGCAAGATTGCAACGATGAAGCTATTAACAGTACAACTTATATTAAATTGCTAAAAAACAATGGGTTAATTAAATTTCATGAGATTGAAGATATGCGCACCCGTAACTTCTTTTTTACCGGTTGGCCGCACACCACAGCGGTAATACATGAAATAAAAACGGGTGAGCGATACGCGGTAGATAGTTGGTTTTATAATAATGGCCATGCGGCGGTGGTTGTGTCATTTAAGCAGTGGAAAGTCAATTACCAGCCAGAAGACAGCCCGATAGGTAAGCCGCAGCTAGTAAAAGTAAGCCAACCACAGCCCTAATGCTGACTTAATCCACGTTTACCTAATCTACGTTTACCTATAAAATTCGGTTTTATTTTAACGACTGTCAATTTTCATGCGCGCATCCCAATTTTTTATTGCCACCCAAAAAGAAGCGCCCATTGATGCAGAGTTGATTTCGCACAAGCTGATGATTCGCGCAGGCCTAATTAAACGTTTGGGCAGCGGTCTTTATAGTTGGATGCCACTTGGTCTGCGTATTTTGCGCAAAGTAGAAAATATTGTGCGCGATGAAATGGATAAAGCAGGCGCGCTAGAGTTGCTAATGCCTGCGGTGCAGCCAAAAGAATTGTGGGATGAAACCGGCCGTTGGGCTGTTTTTGGGCCGCAAATGTTAAAAATTAAAGACCGCCACGAGCGTGATTACTGTTTTGGCCCCACGCATGAAGAGGTGATTACCGATATTGTGCGGCGTGAGATTAATAGCTATAAGCAATTGCCGCTTAATTTGTACCAAATTCAAACCAAGTTCCGTGACGAGATTCGCCCACGCTTTGGCGTGATGCGCGCGCGCGAATTTTTGATGAAAGATGCCTATTCTTTTCATAGTAGTTTTGAAAGTTTAGAAAAAACTTATGCACACATGCACCAAACGTACAGTACTATTTTTACGCGTTTGGGCTTAAAGTTTCGCGCGGTTAAGGCTGACAGTGGGGCAATAGGTGGCGATGGCTCGCAAGAGTTTCATGTGTTGGCAGATAGCGGTGAAGATGCACTGGCTTATTGCGAAAACTCTGATTACGCCGCCAATGTGGAGCTGGCAGAGGCATTGCCAGCAACAAGCACCCGCGCGGCTGCCAAGCATGCCATGATAGATGCAGAAACGCCGAAACAAACCACTTGTGAAGATGTGGCCAAGTTATTAGGCATAGGCATTGAGCATACGGTGAAAGCGATTGCGTTAATTGTGAAAAACGAAGGCGCGAATGATCAATTTTACTTAGCTTTATTGCGCGGTGACCACAACTTAAACGAAATTAAAGCAGGTAAAGCCATTGCCAAATTGGCTGGCGACTTATCGAAAAATACTAGCGAGTTTAGATTTGCCACAGAGGAAGAAATTCGCGCCAATTTAAACTGTCCACCTGGTTTTATTGGGCCTGTGGCCGTAGGTAAAAACGTAACGATAATTGCAGATAGAACTGTCGCCAATATGAGCGATTTTGTGTGTGGCGCAAATAAACCAAAATATCATCTGCAATATGTGAATTTTGGCCGCGATTTGCCCGAGCCAGCTTTGGTTGCGGATATTCGTAATGTGGTAGAAGGTGACGCCAGCCCTGACGGCAAAGGCACTTTAAAACTCTGTCGCGGCATTGAGGTTGGGCATATTTTTCAGCTACGTAGCAAATATGCACAAGCCATGAAAGCAACGTATTTAGATGAAGCAGGTCAATCGCAGACAATGGAAATGGGCTGCTACGGTATTGGCGTATCGCGCATTGTGGGTGCGGCCATAGAGCAATATAACGACGATAAAGGCATTATATTCCCGCTAAGCATGGCGCCATTTTCCGTGGTGATTTGCCCGATTGGCATGGATAAAAGCGAAGCTGTGAAAAATGCGGCAGAAAAATGTTATGCCGATTTAAAAGCGGCCAATATTGATGTGCTGCTAGACGACAGGGGCGAGCGGCCAGGCGTGATGTTTGCCGAGAGTGATTTAATTGGTATTTCACATAGAGTAGTGATTGGCGACCGCGGGCTAGCAGAAGGCAAAGTGGAATATAAAGCCAGAAAGCAAGCAGAGGCACAACAAGTTGATTTGGAACAAATTTCAGCATATTTAATTAAAGTGATTTTGAATTAATGCGACATTTTTTGATGATTATTTTTGCCTATTTGCTGTCTGCAAATATGGCTTTTGCCGGCAACCAAAAAGAAGAACAATTATCTATTAGCGTGAAAGCGCTAATGCAAAAAACCATTAGCGACTTAGGCGCACCTAAGTTGATTTTTGCCAACCAAGTCGAAGGCCAAGCTTGGATGGCCGAGATGTCAGCACGCTTAAAGAAACGCTTACCAGATCAAACTTATCGTGAAGAGTTTTTACGTACTGTGCATTATGAAGCAACGCGTGCGGGCTTAGATACACAAATGGTGATGGGTTTGATTCATGTGGAAAGTGGCTTTAAAAAATATGCAGTTTCAAGTGTGGGCGCGCGTGGTTACATGCAAGTGATGCCGTTTTGGGTAAAAAGCATAGGCACGCCAGATCAAAATTTGTTTAATTTACGTTTAAATTTACGCTATGGCTGTACTATTTTGCGGCACTATGTAGACATAGAGCGCGGTGATTTATATCGTGCGCTAGGTCGCTATAACGGCAGTTTAGGCAAGCCACAATACCCTAACTTAGTGCTAGGTGCGTGGCGTAAACACTGGGATTACACAGCGCCTGTGATGCAAGCGATACAACCTGCAACGCCACAGGCTGCCGCACAAGAAGCCTTTAAGTAATCTCTGCAAATCACCACTCCTACATAAAATGCTTGTCAGTTGCACCAAAATAGCGCTAGACTGCGTTTAGTTTAGCTGTTTGAAGTTGGCGTATGACCATATTCACCTTAAGCTTTGCCAACCTGAAATTGCTGGCTAAAGAAATAAATGTAAGTAACTCAAATCATTATTTTTATAAGAGTTTTACCATTTTTTAGGGAGATAAAGTATGTCGAAGTTAACAGCATTAGCATTAAGTATTGCAGTATTAGGTGGCGTTTGGGCGTTCTTAGCATTAAATCCATTGGCAGGTGTTGCACTGGTGTGGGTTGGCTTTATTGCATGGGGTTGCTATTTCCACTCTGGCGCTGATAACGCTGCATTACAAAAAACCATCGCAGGCATGAGTTTTGGCGCTGTGATGGCGGCCATTGCACTGTATTTGGTCAGTTCTGGCACTTTGGGTGGTTTAGGCGCGCTAGCGGCACCACTGATTATTGCGGTTACAGTGTTTCCATTGGTTGCAGTCGCTGGCATGAATTTGTTATCAGTAGTGCCTGCTAATGTGTATGGCTATGCCGCTACAGCGGGCTTGGCATTAACAGCGGGTACAGCAGGCAATGCAACTGCGATGGATTTAAGCAATCCTGCGATTCTTGTTATCATTTCAACAGTGCTTGGCGCAGTTTTTGGTATGATTTCTGGCAAAGTTGCTGGTTCATTGGGCGGTAAATAATTTAAGCAATATTTTCTGATTAAAAAAACCGCGACTGGCATTTAATGCTGGTACGCGGTTTTTTATTGCCCTGCAAGGTAATATCCATGCGCCTTCTAGGCCGATTATTTTAAGAATTAAAACCTATTTTAATACTTTAAATCCATAATAAGTGCCAAACTCGCCTTCACTGTCGTGGTAAACAAATAACATATCATTAGCATAACCAATACCATTAAAGTGGTTCTGCGAGCGCAATTTCATGTCTTTTGGCAACGCACTTTTTGCCACAAATTTACCTGTGATATCAAACACCAGCGCGGCTTTATGGTCAATATCTAACAAAATAAGCTCTTCACCTTTAACGCCAGTATAAGCTACAAATAAGTCGCTTACATCATCAAATAAAGCGCCTGCTTTGGCCAAATCAAGCGTTATTTCGCCTACTTTTTCACGTAATTTTGGGTCTACGATAAACACTTTGTCGCTGCGACCTTGCTTGGCAAAGTAACGTTTATTTTCAGCATCATAGGTAGGCATGGTGCCAGAGTGGCCAAACGCAGGGTTAAATTGCATCACTTCATCAGAGTTATCCGTCAGCTCACCCGTTTCTGTTAACCGAATGGCATAAATGCCTGTATTGGGTGAAAAGCCCACATCACTAGAAACATTGTAAGTAATGGTTTCTAACGCGTTGCTATTGGTGTTAAAGTAAATTGAGCGATTATCGTAACCAGGTTTGGCAGAGTTAATATATTTACCCGTGTCGTCGTAACTATGAATTTGCGATTTAGAACTAGCAGCTTCAAACTCAGAGCCCATCGGTGCCAAGCCACCATCGGCCACGTAATAGCGCTTAAATAGTGGAATATAGGCCACTGTCATTGGGCGAGTGGTCGATTTTTTTGCCAGCGCAAATTTAATGCCAATCGCGGCCTCTGGTAATACCTGCGCTTGTAACTGGCTGCCCAATAAGGCGCTGCTGATAAAGGTGCTGATGATAGTTTGTTTGAGTAATTTCATGGCTTAAATATTTATCCAATGTTTATTAGCAGGGTTTATAAGTTAGTTTTATGTTTTAAGTAGCTAACGCACATTTAGTGTTTGCGTTTACTATTCGGTTCAATTCATCGGCTTATGACACAGTTAACGAATAATCTAATCCGCTTTATTAATTAACATGGCATCACCATAGCTAAAAAACCGATATTGTTGAGTCACTGCATGCGCATAAGCATTTTTAATATGCGCAGCCCCTGCAAAAGCAGACACTAGCATAAGCAGCGTGCTTTTGGGTAGATGAAAATTGGTTAATAGCTTATCGACTACTTTGAATTGGTAGCCAGGCGTAATAAAAATATTGGTCTCGTTTTTGCCGCTATTTAGCGTACCTGTTTGGGCCGCGCTTTCTAAAGCACGTAAGCTGGTGGTGCCAACCGCAATGATTTTTCCACCATTTATTTTAGTGGCACTAATTAAGTCTACGGTTTCTGCAGAAATATCATAAATCTCGCTGTGCATTTTGTGGTCTTTAATTTCATCAACGCGTACAGGTTGAAATGTGCCTGCCCCAACATGTAAAGTGACATAAGCCATATTAACGCCTTTTTCTTTTAATTGGGCAAGCATAGCCTGATCAAAGTGCAAGCCAGCGGTAGGAGCCGCCACCGCGCCAGCGTGTTTGGCATATACGGTTTGATAGCGCTCGTCGTCTTCGGCTTCGGCCGCATGCGCTATATAAGGCGGCAACGGTAGCGCGCCGTATTGTTCAATTAAATCTAGCGCGGCGCTACCGCCTAAAAATTTAAGATGAAACAAGTCATCATCACGGCCCAGCACTTCCACCTCGAAAGCATTTGCAAGTTTAAGCAAAGCACCCGCTTTAAGTGCGCGCGAGGCGCGAACATGTGCCAGCACATGCTGTGTATCTAGCACACGCTCTATTAGCACTTCAACCGCACCACCGCTGGTTTTTTCGCCAAACAGGCGCGCTTTTATCACACGCGTATCGTTAAAAACTAACAAGTCGCCCGCATCGATAAGTTGAGAAAAATCAATAAACTGCCCATCGCGCAGATGGCCTGTGTTTCCATCAAGTAGCAATAACCTGCTAGCGTTACGTCGGTTCGCTGGGTGCTGCGCAATCAGCGCATCTGGTAAATAAAAGTCGAAATCTTGAGTTCGCATTGCTAAAAATGTTGCTATAATGGCGACGTTGTAATTATACCTCAAGCCGGGATGGCGGAATTGGTAGACGCACGGGACTCAAAATCCCGCGTTGGTGACAACGTGGGGGTTCGACTCCCCCTCCCGGCACCAAATTGATGCACTTGCATCAACTCTAACTAAAAAATGTTACATAAATGTAACTTTTTGCTTGAGACGTTATTCGTTTTATGTTATTTTTCAGCTTGTAAAAAAATATCAAAACAGGCAACTTTTATTTATTGATTTAGTCTGTGTTTATAAATGTAATTATTTTGTAACACTTTTGTTAAAAGCTGTTACATCATTAATTTATTAATTGTTCAAATTTTAAGGTAGATTTTGTTATGAATAAGAATGCAATTTTATTGCTAAGTGGGCTGTTATCTACGGTTGCAAGCAATGCAAACGCAGCCTATGAGCTTAATCTTAGGGCTCCAGTTACCACAATTGCTAGCCAAATTTATGATTTGCATATGCTTATCGTTTATGTGTGTGCCGTGATCATGGTAGTGGTGTTTGGGGTTATGTTTTATTCGATTTTCAAACATCGCAAGTCTGTCGGCCATCAAGCTGCTCAGTTTCATGAGCATCACTTACTAGAAATCGTTTGGACAATTATTCCTGCACTAATTTTAATTGGTATGGCAGTACCAGCAACCAAAACAATTTTTGCGATGAAAGACACCACTGCAGCCGATATGTCAGTTAAAGTCACTGGCTATCAGTGGAAGTGGGAATATGATTACTTAGATAAAAATGTTAAATTTATTAGTAATTTAGCTACATCGCAAGATCAGATAGATAACAAAGCAGAAAAAAGCGAAAACTATTTGATGGAAGTAGATAACCCGATGGTAGTGCCTGTTGGTAAAAAAGTGCGCGTGCTACTTACTGCAAATGACGTAATTCACGCGTGGTCTGTGCCTTCGTTTGGTGTTAAACAAGACGCGATTCCTGGCTTTATTAAAGAAACCTGGTTCAAGGCTGATAAAGAAGGTACTTATCGCGGCCAATGTTCAGAGCTTTGTGGCAAGGCACACGGCTTTATGCCGATTGTAGTTGAGGCGGTGAGTCAAGAAAAATACGACGCATGGCTTGTAGCCAAAGCGGAGGAAGCAAGTGCTGCGAATGCAGGTGCTGATAAAGAATGGACTAAAGAAGATTTAGTGGCAAATGGTAAAACTTTGTACGAGAAAAACTGTGCTGTTTGTCACCAAGCAAGTGGTTCAGGCTTGCCGCCAGCTTTTCCAGGGTTAGTAGGCAGTAAAGTCGTGTTAGGTGCTATATTTGGTGCAGACGGCAAATACACGCCTGATAGCCAAATGGATAGACTTTTAAATGGTAAAGGCGTAATGCCAGCATGGAAAGCACAAATGAACGATGTGGAAATCGCTTCTGTGATTACTTATACAAGAAACGCTTGGGGCAATGCGCCTTCTGCAGACCCTGTTGTACAGCCAGCACAAGTTAAAGCTTCACGTTAATTTATTATTATAGAGACTAAGTAGTTCAAGGAGATATCGATGAGTACGACAACTGCAGCACATCACGACGACCACGGCCATGATAGCCACGGTCATCCGACAGGCCTAATGCGTTGGGTAAAATCTACCAACCATAAAGATATTGGCACCATGTATCTATGGTTTAGTTTAGTTATGTTCTTTTTTGCGGGTGCCTTAGCAATGGGTATTCGTGCGGAGCTGTTTCAGCCAGGTTTGCAGTTTGTTAAGCCAGAGGTATTTAATCAGCTCACTACTCTGCATGGTTTAATTATGATTTTTGGCGCAATTATGCCTGCATTCGTTGGTTTTGCTAACTGGCAAGTACCGCTTATGATAGGTGCGCCAGATATGGCGTTTCCGCGTTTGAACAACATGAGCTTTTGGTTGTTGATCCCAGCAGGCATTTTATTGCTGGCCTCATTCTTCGTACCTGGTGGTGCAGCAGCGGGTGGTTGGACCATGTATCCGCCATTATCAGTGCAAGGCGGCATGTCAGTAGATATGAGTATTTTTGCGCTTCACATCTTAGGTGTGTCATCAATTGTAGGCTCTATCAATATCATTACTACCATTTTTAATATGCGTGCGCCTGGTATGACATTAATGAAAATGCCGATGTTTGTTTGGACATGGTTAATTACTGCTTACTTATTGATTGCTGCAATGCCAGTGTTAGCTGGTGCATTAACGATGTTGATTACCGATCGTCATTTCGGTACAACATTCTTCAACGCCGCAGGTGGCGGTGACCCAGTATTATTCCAACACGTATTCTGGTTCTTTGGTCACCCAGAAGTTTACATTATGATTTTGCCAGCTTTCGGCATACTTTCTACTATCATTCCAACATTTGCTCGTAAACCATTATTTGGCTACGCGTCAATGGTATATGCAACAGCCGCTATTGCTGTGTTGTCATTTGTAGTATGGGCACACCACATGTTTACTACAGGTATGCCAGTTGCTGGTCAATTATTCTTTATGTACAGCACAATGTTAATTTCTGTACCAACAGGCGTTAAAGTGTTTAACTGGCTAGCCACAATGTGGAAAGGCTCAATGACCTTTGAAACGCCTATGTTGTTTTCAATTGCGGTAGTGTTCTTATTCACTATTGGTGGTTTTAGCGGCTTGGTTTGCGCGATTTTACCAGTGGATATTCAATTGCAAGATACTTACTATGTGGTTGCTCACTTCCACTATGTATTGTTCTCTGGTGCTGCAATGTCAATTATGGGCGGTGTGTACTACTGGTTGCCTAAATGGACTGGCCACATGTATGACGAAACTTTAGGTAAATGGCATTTCTGGTTGACGACAATTGCGTTTAACGTAACGTTCTTCCCAATGCACTTTACAGGCTTAGCAGGCATGCCACGCCGTATTCCAGACTACGCAACGCAATTTGCTGAATTTAACATGATTTCTTCATTGGGTGCATTTGCTCTAGGTATCAGTCAATTGCTATTCTTGTATGTGGTAGTTAAATGTATACGTGGCGGTGCAAAAGCAACCAACCAAGTATGGGAAGGTGCGCAAGGCTTGGAATGGACTGTCGCTTCACCTGCACCGTTTCATACGTTTGAAGTGCCACCACAAGTTAAATAATAAGTTTACTATTAATAGATAAAAATTATTCAGGGATTAAAATGAGTCAAAATACAAAAAGTTATTACTTACCCGGCCCGTCATTTTGGCCGCTAATAGCATCAATATCATTGTTTCTACTTGCTGGTGGATTTACAATGGTATTGAACAAAATAGCGATGGGTAAACCACTAATGATAGCTGGTGGTGTTTCACTGGCATATCTGCTATTTGGTTGGTTTAAAGAAGTGGTTGGTGAAAGCGTCAGCAAGTTTTACAACAAACAAGTTGATTTATCTTTCCGCTGGGGTATGGGTTGGTTCATATTCTCTGAAGTAATGTTCTTTTTTGGCTTTTTTGGTGCTTTGTTTTATGCTCGTAATGTTTCTATACCATGGATTGCCGATACACATGGTTTGACTGGTGCACATATGCTGTGGCAAAACTTTTCGGCTGGTTGGCCAACGGCTGGGCCTGCAGCTAAAGAGGCATTAAAAGTTATTCCTGCTTGGGGTTTGCCAGCCATTAATACTTTGATTCTGCTTATTTCTGGTGTGACATTAACAATAGCACATTGGGGTTTGATGAAAAATAAGCGTAATCAGCTTATTTTGGGCTTAATTTTAACCATTGCTTTGGGCACTATTTTTTTATTCTTGCAAGCACATGAATATGGAGAAGCAGAGTTCACCATTAAATCTGGTATTTATGGCGCAACATTTTACATGTTAACTGGTTTTCACGGCTTACATGTCACAATGGGTACCATCATGCTTGCGATTATATTGTTTCGTGTGTTAAAAGGCCATTTTGACTCTCATGATCATTTTGGCTTTGAGGCTGTGGCTTGGTATTGGCATTTTGTAGACGTGGTTTGGCTGTTCCTGTTTATATTTGTCTATTGGCTATAATCTAAGCTAGTTAAGGCTAAACGCCGCAAGGGAAGCCTTGTGGCGTTTTTGTTAATATTGTATTGAATTAATTGCTTTTGTTAGAATCATAAATCCTATGGAGGCATGATGTTAGTATCAAATTCAGATTCATTTAACAGCTATAAAGTCACTTTTAAACCCAATAGCGCTTTAAGCCAAGACAATAAAATCAAAATCATTTGTTTATTAACAGTGATGCCAGTAATTATAGGCATTGTGTTTTCGGTGCTTGGTCTTTGGTTGGTACTGCCATTTATTGGTTTTGAAATTTTAGCACTGGCATTTGCATTTTATTATGTAAACCTGCATGAAACAGATTATGAAAGCATTAGTATAGACGGCGGCAGTTTGGTGATAGAGCGCTGTATCGGGCATGAGTTAACGCAGCAAGTTATTAACCCTTATTGGGTAAAAGTGGTTAAGCATGAGCTAAGCAATGGCGAATTGCATCTATATTTGCAATCGCACGGTAAAACCATTGAGGTTGGACGCTACTTAACAAGAAAGCAGCGTGAACTGCTGGCTAAGCAGTTGCAACAAAGAACAGGTACGTTTAATAAAAGTTGAGATGCAAATACAAGGTAAATTGATGGAACCAAACAAACAAACAGAACAAGATAAACGAAAATTAAAGCGTAAAAATTTATTGGTGGGTTGGGGTATGGGTTTGGTGGCTGTTTTGCTTTATGTCACCGCGATATTTTTTAAATAAATTTTAAATAATAGTATTTTATGGACTTAAAAGATAAAAAATTAGGGCTATTTGCAACAAATAAACGCACCGCAATAAAGCTAAGTTTAATTGTGTTCGCTGGTTTAGCGTTTAGCTTTGCAGTTGCGCCTTTGTATGATGTTATGTGCAAAGAGTTTGGCTTGAATGGCCGCGCAGATAGCAATGCTACTGCGATTAGCAAAACACAAAAAGTGGATAAAACACGTTGGGTGACTGTTATATTTACAGGTAACACCATGCCAGGCCTGGGTTGGACTTTTCATCCAAAGCAGTCAAGCATGCGCGTGCATCCTGGTGAGGTGACGCTTACTAGCTACGTGGCGAAAAATAATGCAGAGACTAGCCAGTTGGGCGTTGCCGTACCTAGCATTACTCCAGAGCTAGCAACGCTGTACTTTAAAAAAATTGAGTGTTTTTGTTTTAAACAACAAACCTTAAAATCTGGTGAAAATAAAGAAATGCCATTGATGTTTTACGTCAAACCTGATTTACCTGCAGATGTAAACACGGTGACACTAAACTATGCTTTTTACAACGGCAACGCAGGGCTTTCGCAAGCTGCATTAGCAAAAAAAGCTGAATCAGCACTTAATTAAAGCTGCAGTTAAGGGTGTTGGTTTGGTGTACTAATTACCCCAGTAAAAAACCCCAGCATTAATAACAAAAATAGTAGTAGTGAAATGCCAATGCGCCAAGTAAGTGCTTTAACTACTTTTTCGTTATTTTCACCCTTTATTAAGTGGTAAAAGCCAGTAGCCAAACTGCCAAGAATAAACAGTAACATAATTATGATAAGTATTTTTAATGACATCGGGCGCTCTTTGTGAAGATAAAATCTAGTAATTGTTATGACTCATTATGCCGCCTAAAGTGCCATATGGCAATGCACATAATGCTGGGTCAGGCTGCACATTGAAATATAGTTTTCGCCCAAATATTTGGATGACACTAGCAACATTGGCAGCGCTAGCACTTTGTATTAAGTTGGGGTTTTGGCAATATCACAAAGCGATTGCTAGGCAGGCGATGCAAGTGCAACTTAATGCGCGCTTAAACGAACCTGCAGAATCGCTATCTGATAAAATATTACATCTGACAAACAGTGCTAAAGCATTAGAAAGCCTGCGTTATAAACGGCTTAAATTAATTGGAGACTACCAACCGCAGTATCAATTTTTATTAGACAACCAGGTAGAAAATACGGTGGCAGGTTACCATGTGTATACGCCAATAAAAGTAGATGGTACTGGTTTATATGTGTTAATTAACAGAGGTTGGGTGGCCAAGCCAGCAGCGGTAGTAGGCCAAATTGCTAAGTCACCAATGATAGCTAGCCCCGTTGGTAAACAGAGCGTACAAGGTGATATTAGTATCCCTGCTGCAAAGTTTTACACACTAGAGCCCACGTATGCAGATAGCGGAAAAGTAAAAAATCAACATTGGCAGCCAGTATGGCAAAATTTAGATTTAAGTCGTTATGCACAGGCTGTACCTTTTAAATTACTGCCTTTTGTAGTGCGTTTAGATAAAAATAGCGCTAGTGGGTTTGTAAGAAACTGGCCACCACCAGGAGATCGTGTGCATATGCATTTGGGTTATGCATATCAATGGTTTGGTTTTGCATTAACTTTGTTAGTCATATTTATCGTATTAAATGTAAAGAAAGTAGAGCGTCAAAAGCATGTCTGATATGAGTGAAAACATTCCTCAAACGGGAAGCAAAAAAACATTTTATTTGCTGGCTTTAGTATTTTTATTGCCATTTACAGTGGCGGCCACCCTGCACTTACTCAACCTAAAACCTAGCGGAAAGAGCTATGGTAACTTAGTGCAACCACCGCAAGTGCTTACTATTCCTACATTGCATACTACAGAAGGTCAGTTGTTTGCCCCAAAACAATGGAAAAAAATATGGAGCATGGTGACAGTAGATGGTGCTGGCTGCCAACCAGATTGCATCGCGCGTATACATATGATGAAGCAGGTGCATACTTCGTTAAACAAAGAGGCAAAACGTGTGCAGCGAGTGCTCGTGCTGCCGACTGACGTCAAGGTAGATGCGTTAAAAAACTTACAAACGCAGCATC
Organism: Methylophilaceae bacterium; assembly: GCA_031429035.1. GTDB lineage: Bacteria > Pseudomonadota > Gammaproteobacteria > Burkholderiales > Methylophilaceae > Methylotenera_A. The sequence goes on along the minus strand of JANOYU010000125.1, from coordinate 6,384 downwards.
CTGATTTGCTGATATTGGCTGGTGCCGATGCGGAAACGGTTAAATTTGCCGCTAATTTTAATCAAGCGAATAGCAATATTTATTTGGTTGATCCGCTAGGCAATCTGATGATGAGCTATCCAGATAAATTTGACCCTAAAGGTTTGCGCAGCGATTTAACGCGCTTACTTAAAAATTCATGGGCGGGTTAGGCAAAAAATAAGTTTTAGGATAAATGAGTATGCGCGTATTTAAGCAATTAGTTTTAGTAGCAACGCTGTTGGCCTTATTTGTGGTGGTATTGGGTGCTTATGTGCGCTTATCAGATGCAGGTTTAGGCTGCCCTGATTGGCCGGGTTGCTATGGCACATTAACAGTACCACAAAGTGAAAGCGCGCTAGATGCCGCGCATGCGGCATATCCAGATTCGCCTGTAGAGCACCCAAAAGCTTGGAAAGAAATGATACATCGCTACTTTGCTGGCACGCTGGGGTTGTTGGTATTGGGTATATTTGTATTGGGCTGGCGCGCGCGTAAACAAGTTAAAGTAGCGCCTTGGTTGCCCACATTTTTATTGGTGCTTATTATGTTTCAGGCTGCACTTGGCATGTGGACAGTGACCATGCTTCTTAAGCCCGCAATTGTCACAGCACACTTAATTGGCGGTATGAGCACCTTGGCTGTTTTAACTTGGATAGCGCATAGGCATTGGGGCATAATCAATGTGCGGCATGCGCCAGCAACAACTTTTTGGATACGCGGCGCGCTGCTTGTGTTATTTGTGCAAATATTCTTAGGTGGTTGGACAAGTACCAACTATGCCGCATTGGCGTGTACAGACTTCCCCACTTGTCATGGCGCGTGGATACCAGATATGGACTTTTCCAATGCCTTTCATTGGTTTCGCGAATTGGGTGTAGATGCCACGGGTAACACGCTGCAACTGGCTGCATACACCGCAATTCAATGGACACATCGTATTGGTGCCTTAATCACTTTTATTTATCTTGGCTGGTTAGGTGTTAGTTTGCTGAAACAGCCACAATTAAAAAAAATTGCACTTATCATGCTAGGTCTATTGTTGCTGCAAATTATTTTAGGCATTGCAAACTTAGTGTTACATCTTCCCCTAGCCTTGGCAGTAGGGCATAATATGGGCGCGGCTTTATTGCTAATAAGCGTAGTTGTATTAAATTCAAAAATTACCGCTTTTAAGCAAAATAATTAAAGTAACTTGCAATAATTCGATTAAACCAGAGAGATTAAATGAGTGCTGCTTCTGAAATGAATATGCAAACAGCAAAGTCAAGTTTTAATAACTTCCTCGCGTTGTGCAAGCCACGCGTGACCATGCTGATTGTGTTTACTGCCATGATAGGCATGTTTTTGGCTACGCCGTATATGGTGCCGCTTAATATATTGTTGGCAGCCACCATCGGCATCGGCATGGCTTCTGGCGCTGCTGCAGCCTTTAATTGCCTGGTAGAGCAAGCCATTGATGCAAAAATGGCACGCACACGTGGCCGTCCGCTACCTACAGGTCAAGTGACATCTAGCCAAACTTTTATCTTCGCCAGCATTATGGCCAGTATTGGCTTGGCCATTTTATACGTTTTTGTTAACCCACTCACAATGTGGCTAACATTGGCTACTTTTGTTGGCTATGCTGTTATTTATACGATTTTTTTAAAGCCAGCGACACCACTTAATATAGTCATTGGTGGTTTATCGGGCGCCATGCCGCCAGCTTTAGGTTGGGCAGCAGTCACTGGCACCGTATCAGCCGAGGCTTGGGTGTTGGTGCTGATTATATTTGCGTGGACGCCACCGCATTTTTGGGCGCTGGCATTGTATAGACGTGAAGAATATGCGAAATCTGGCCTACCTATGCTGCCAGTGACACATGGCGAAGAATATACCCGCTTACAAATATTACTTTACACCATTATTTTATTTGTGGTGACCGTACTGCCTTTTGCTATGCGTATGAGCGGGTTTATTTACTTAGGGTCTATGCTAATTTTAAATGCCGTATTTATGTGGTACGCGCTTAGTTTGTATAAAAAATATTCAGATAGCTTAGCGCGCAGCATGTTTAAATATTCTATTTTGTATTTAACATTAATATTTGCGGCGTTGTTGGTCGATCACTATTGGCTATATAGACTTTAATTATTTAATGGCGCGCCCGGCGGGAGTCGAACCCACGACCTTTGGCTTCGGAAACCAACACTCTATCCAGCTGAGCTACGGGCGCAATTTGAATCACATTAAAGTGATGGCGCATTATAACAAAGCAGTTTAAGCGCACCAGTTTTTTTATTAACTATTTTGATTACGTTTTTTTTATTAATATTTAGGAGCAGTTATGAACAACAATGATCAACATGCAAGCCCAAGTACATTACAGCCAATGATAATTATCTTTGGCATTATTTTAGCATTGGTAGCAGTTTATTTAATGATGTTTGGTAAACCTGTAGAAGAGGTTGCCGCGCCTGCAGCTGCTGTTGCAAAAGTAGAAGAAAATATTAAGCCTGTAGCAGTGGCTGAGGTAGCATCAGTAGAAGCCGCACACGTAGCGCAAAGTGGCGCAGACGTGGTAAAAGGTGGCTGTGCAATGTGCCATGGCGCTGGTTTAATGAATGCGCCAAAAATTGGCGACAAAGGCCAGTGGGAGCCGCGTATAGCATTAGGCTATGCGACATTAGTGAAACACGCTGTTGAGGGCATTCGTACTATGCCTGCAAAAGGTGGTAACCCAGCTTTAACCGAGGGTGAAATCGCTGCTGCAGTAGCAGAGATGGCGAATCAATCAGGCGCAAACTTTGACCCAGCAACGTTAGAAAAAAAATAAATTGAATTGTTATTTAAAAGCCGCTTAATTTTAAGCGGCTTTTTTATTGGCGACAATTTCTAGCTGAAATTAATAAACTAGTATAATTAATTTATTATGGCAACTTACGCAATTGGCGATATTCAAGGCTGTTACCATGCGTTTATGGCGTTATTAGCATGCCTGCAATTTAACCCAAAGCACGATAAATTATGGCTAGTGGGCGATTTAATTAACCGCGGCAACAGTTCGCTAGAAGTATTGCGTTGGTGCTTTCAGCATCGGCAATCTTTGAAAGTAGTACTGGGAAACCACGATTTACATGCACTTGCTGTTGTGCATGGTTTAAAAACCGCGCATAAAGGCGATACGCTGCAAGCTAGCATTGATGCGCCTGACAGCGATGTTCTATATACATGGTTGCGGCATCAGCCATTAATAATACAAGGTAATGAGTATGTAATGGTGCATGCTGGCTTGCTGCCGCAATGGTCGATTCAAGATGCACTTGGTTACGCAAACGAGGTACAAACCATGCTGCAATCTGAACAATATGTAACATTTTTAGCCAATATGTACGGCAATAAACCTAATCAATGGCAAGCTAATTTACAAGGTATGGAAAGATTACGTGTGATTACCAATGCCTTTACGCGGTTGCGTATTTGCACGCCCGCGGGTGAGATGGAGTTTGCCTTTAAGGGTGAGTTACAACATATTCCAGCAGGTTATATGCCGTGGTTTGATGTGCCAAATAGAAAATCAGCTAGTGCAAATATAATCTGCGGTCATTGGTCTGCATTGGGGCTACGTCAGCGCAATCATATTCATGCGCTTGATACAGGTTGTTTGTGGGGCGGCCAATTAACGGCTATGTGCCTAGAAACCCAAGCCATTACGCAAGTTAATTGTGATGTGCGTGATAAACCTATTCGTTTATAAGCTTAATGTAGCTTTAATTTCATTGTAGGCTTGCAGTGTTAATTCGCGTCTATTTTTATTTTTAGTAGAAATTGGCGTTAAAAAATGTAACTCAACCACAGGGTTGCTTACATTCAAAACCGCCTTCATCGATGCTAATAAGCTTGTGTCACCTGCATAAGCCATATTTTTGTTAGTACTGCCATCATAATTGACATAGCGTATGGCCACTGGCCAAATAACGGTATTGGCGTCTATGGCAGCTTGTAATACGCTACTTTTAAATGGCAAAATATGTGTACCATCGGTGGTGGTGCCTTCAGGGAAGAAGCATAAATTATCGCCTGCCATTAGGCTTACAGCCGTGGTGGCGACAATTTTGCCTGCTTCTTGCCGCTTGCTTCTATCAATAAATAAAGTGTTGGCTTTGGTCACTAAATAGCCAAATACTGGCCAACTTTTAATATCAGATTTGGCAATAAACCTTAGTAAAATTTTGCTGTTTAACGCATGAATATCAGCCCAAGAAACATGGTTTGCAACAAATAAAATGCCTTTAATATTAGCCGCTGGCAAATTGCCAAATGTGTTAACTTTTATGCCGAATGCCCGTAGTAAGCCGCCGCACCACCAATTAGTTAAGCGCAGTTTGGTGTTATTTTGCAATAATGGAAAAATAGCTGCCGCGATTATTAAGCCAGTAAAGGTGTGAATAATAATGCGGACGATGCGATATGTGCGAGTAAGTAAGTGGCTATGGTTCAAGCTATTTTAAGAAATGCGATGCATATCTGCCATTAATATTTGATAGCAATAACATTACCAGCATATTGGCCGTGTTGAAATACTTATGTGATTTAGAATCGTTAAAAAGAAAATGGCAGCTAAATAGCTGCCATTGTCAAAAATCACACTAAATTATTCAATGGCTTACGCGTGAGGTATCGCTATTTTCAACAATACGTACTTTATCACCTGGCTTAAATGCTTCATCCGCTTCTTGCACAATGGCTATTAAGGCGCCACCATCTAATTTTACGGTAATTTCTATTGCATCTTTACGGGTGACTACTTCCTCTGTTGCCGCACCCGCAATACCGCCAGCTACCGCGCCAATAACCGCGCCAATAGCGCTGCCACGGCCGCTACCAATGCTGCCACCTGCAATGCCGCCAATTGCGCCGCCTGCCACTGTGCCAATGGGGGTTTTGGTGCCTTCTAATTTAACTTGGCGAACGCTTTCTACCACACCGGTTTTTACGGTTTGTACTTTTCGCGCATCATCACGTTTGTATACGCTACCAGAGTTAGAACTCGCGCAAGCGGCAACTAGCACCGATAAAGCTGCGATTAATATTAGTTTTGAAAATTTCATTTTTTACTCCTTAAATTTTTGCTAGCCACCAATGGCGACTATGCTAGTTTTTCTTTTGTCGCAACCTCATCCACCAGTGCTTGCGTATAAATGGCCTCAATTTCAGCACGGCTTGGTTGGTGGTTTTGACCGCCGCGGCTGGCTATTTTAATCGCACCCATCGTGCTTGCTAATCGCCCGCAAGTTGGCCAATCCCAACCCTTGCTAATCCCATACAATAAACCAGCTCGGTACGCGTCTCCACAACCCGTTGGGTCTACAATCTTGTCTGCTTTAACGCATGGCACTTCAAAACGTTGACCATCTGCATAAATATGTGAGCCTTGGCTGCCAAGCGTTACAATCAGTGCTTTTACTTTACTGGCCAGCTGATCCAAGTTTAACCCAGTCTTATCTTGGATAACCTGCGATTCATAATCGTTCACGGCTAAATAGCTGGCCATTTCAATAAAATGCAGCAACTCTTCACCATTAAACATCGGCAAACCTTGGCCTGGGTCAAACAAAAATGGAATGCCTGCATCAAAGCACTCTTGAGCGTGTTGAAACATACCATCACGGCCGTCTGGTGCGATAATCGCCAGCGTAACATCTTTGGCAGCTTTTACGCTATTTTGGTGCGATTCCACCATTGCGCCGGGGTGAAAAGCTGTGATTTGGTTGTTATCTAAATCGGTAGTGATAAATGCCTGCGCGGTAAAAGTGTTATTAATCTTTTTTACATAATCGGTATTTAAGTTTTTATCTTTCAAGCGCTTAGAATAAGTATCAAAATCGTCACCAACGGTTGCCATTAGAAGAGGCTTACCTTCTAGCAATTGCAAATTGTAAGCAATATTGCCCGCCGTGCCACCAAACTCGCGGCGCATCTCTGGTACATAGAAAGCCACGCTTAATTTGTGAATTTGGTCAGGCAGAATATGATTTTTAAATTGGTCTTGAAACACCATAATGGTGTCAAAAGCCAGCGAGCCGCAGATGAGTGTGTGCATGTGAATATTTGATTGTTTTAAAGCGATATTATCTTGTAATTAGCTAGGTGAAAGCAAGCCACTTTATTACAAGTAAAATTAAAAGCTATCAGGCCTGTATGGCACCATTGATGAGTATTTTGGCGGCTTTTTTAGCGTATTTTACTGCACCAGAGCCACGCTTCATTTGCTCGGCTTGGACTGAGCCTTCAAATAACAGTGAAAGTTGCAGCGCCAAACCATCGGCATCTTTAATGTTTGCTTCTGTTGCTAGTTTGCTAATAAATTGCCTAAACTCGCGC
>JANOYU010000124.1:0-1857 GCA_031429035.1 Methylophilaceae bacterium | reverse complement strand
CTAAGCCCTCCAATAAAGGCATCGTCAACACGCATTGTTGCGCTTGACCCGCTTGTTTTTGTAGCTCACGACCCATTAATAAATTGAATTTTTGATCAGTGCCGCCTAATTCCACATCGGCTTTGAGCGCAACAGAATCGTAGCCTTGTAACAGCGGATACATAAATTCATGAATGGCGATTGGCTGATTGCTTTTGAAACGTTTACTAAAATCATCGCGCTCTAGCATCCGCGCCACCGTCAAGCTAGCAGCCAGCTTGAGCATGCCTGCCGCGCCTAAATCAGTGAGCCAGCTTGAGTTAAATACAATCTCGGTTTTGCTTTTATCTAAAATTTTAAATACTTGTTCGGCATATGATTTTGCATTTTCCGCCACTTGTTCTTTGGTCAAAGGTGGGCGTGTGGCGCTTTTGCCCGTTGGGTCGCCTATCATGCCGGTAAAGTCGCCAATCAAAAATAGCACCTGGTGGCCTAAATCTTGAAAATGCCGCAGCTTGTTAATCAGCACCGTGTGTCCAAGGTGCAAATCGGGCGCGGTGGGGTCAAAACCCGCTTTTATGCGCAACGGCTTGCCAGACTTAATACTTGAGTTTAGCTTTTCAACAAGCTCAGTTTCTAGTAGCAACTCTTCGGCACCGCGCTTAATAATCGCTAATGTTTGATTAATATCTGTATTCACGTTGTTATCTAAAACCCTGTTTTATCGTTAGCAATGTTATGACTTGGTAGTGACATGGCTTGTGTTTTTACAAATTGTTACTTTTTGTAGTTTAATATTTTTGTTACCATGCCTCTAAACAATGAGTATTATCAATGCATTTGAGCGGTTTTAACCATATTTTATGCAACAAACACTATGCAGAAAATTAAGCACATTAAATTTAAGTTCTCTATTTTAGCGCAAAACAGTTTGGCAAGCCTGCGAAATAAAAAGCTTGGCTGGTTATTTATTGTTTTGTTTTTACCTGTTTTTGGGGTACTGGCTGCGTTTAACCCAACGACTAGCACTTTAACAAGCCCTTTCAAAACTAAAACCATAGTACAAGAACTCGCTCTTCCGCCTGCTAACATTAACATGAGTGCCAATGATGTTTTTTGGCAATTTGACTTGGTGCGTCGTGATGACACACTGGGCAGCTTATTTAAACGCATGACGGTGAAAGACGAAGATGCGATTAAATTTTTGATGTTGGCGCCGGAAGCGCGCGCCATCAATAGGCAGCTTGTGCCAGGCCACACAATAGAAAGCAAAACTAATTTAGCAGGAAAATTGCTACATTTGGAGTATGGGCTAGATGCTGAAAACATTTTAGTAGCAAGCTTAACGCCCGAAGGCTACAACGTAAGTATCGAAAAACTGGCACTACAAAATACCCAAGTTTTAAAATCGGCCACCATTGTTAATTCTTTGTTTGGCGCCACCGATGACGCTGGTATTCCCGACCAAATTGCATTGCAAATGATTGAAATATTTTCTGGTGAGGTGGATTTTCACGATGATTTACGTCCTGGCGATAAATTTAACGTGATTTACGAGGCGTTTTATAACGCGGGCGAGCAAATGAAAACTGGCAATGTACTGGCAGTGGAATTTATTAATCGCGGAAAAGTTTACCAAGCCATTCATTTCGGTGAAACCACAGGAAAATTTGCCTATTACACACCCGATGGGAAAAGTTTACATAAATCGTTTTTGCGCACACCTGTCGAATTTACCCGTGTTTCATCTAACTTTAACGCGGGCCGTTTTCACCCTATTTTGCATCGCTTTAAAGCGCACAAAGGTGTAGACCTTGCTGCACCAACAGGTACGCGTATTAAGGCTGCTGGTGATGGCGTGGTGGAATTTGTAGGGCG
>JANOYU010000123.1:0-21588 GCA_031429035.1 Methylophilaceae bacterium | reverse complement strand
CATTGCTTCAACGCGTGTGGCAATTTCATCTTTAGGCATATGGTCGCGCTTTAAACCAAAAGCGACATTTTCCCACACGCTTAAATGCGGAAACAGCGCATACGATTGAAACATCATATTGATCGGGCGTTGATACGATGGCAAGTCAGTAATATCCTGATTATCTAAGAAAATTTTACCTTTTGTCGGCTTTTCAAAACCTGCCATTATGCGTAATAAGGTTGATTTACCACAGCCAGAACCGCCGAGCAAGCCAAAAATTTCACCTTTATTCACCGTTAGCGAAACATCATCAACCGCCTTTACCGTGCCATCGTAAATCTTGGTGACACCTTCAACTCTCAATAACACTTCTTTCGTGCTTGCTTTGGTATCTGCTTGCGGTTTAGGTGCTGTCGCCATATGAACCCCGAATAAGGAAACGATTAATAATTTATAGTTAATCTATATATTTAGTTACTTTATATTATTCATAAAACAAAGGCTTACCAATTGGTAAGCCTTTGTATGAATCTTTACGTACCAGTTTTAAATTGCGTATATAAGCGTGTCATTACGCGGCGCGTGGCGTTATCCACATTGCCTGGTGGAATCAAATTTTTAACATCTGCCTCTGGCAAGAAAATGGTTTTATTGTTTCTAATTTCAGGGTCTACAAACTCGGTTGCAGCTTTGTTAGGATTAGCATAAGTTACCGCATTAGTTAAGCCAGCGTGCACTTGTGGGCGCAAAATGTAATCAATAAATTTATGCGCATTGCCAGGGTGTTTGGCATCGGCTGGAATCGCCATGGTATCCATAAACATATAACCGCCCATAGTTGTTATTAGCGCCTCGATGTTTTGCTCTGATTTGTTTTCAATCGAGCGTTTGCGCGCTAAGTTGAAATCGCCCGCCCAGCCTAGTGCCACGCAAATATTGCCGCTGGCTAAATCTTCAATTTGGCCACCCGAATTAAAGCGTTTAATATCTGGGCGCACTTTCATTAACATATCAAAGGCAACTTTATAGTCATCTGCAACCAAACTAAATTCTGGTTTTTTTACGTAACGTAACGCTATAGGAAATACTTCAGAAGGTGCATCTAACATTGAAATGCCGCATGATTTTAATTTGCTTGTGTACTTAGGATCAAACACTAAGTCCCATGTGTTTTCTGGCATTGGCATACCGCCTAAAGCAGTTTTTACTTTATCCACATTAATGCCCACCGTGGTGTAGCTCCACAACCAATCTACCAAGTATTGATTACCTGGGTCAAGTTGCGCCATTTGCTTCAATATATTTTCATCTAAATTTTTTAAATTAGGTAATTTACTTTTGTCTAACTTTTGCAGCAAACCACCATCCATTTGCATTTTTCCCCAGTTAGACGACGGCACCACAATGTCGTAACCAGTATTTTTAGCAATCATTTTGGCATGCAAAATTTCATTACTATCAAAAATGTCGTAACGTACTTTAATACCGGTTTCTTTTTCAAAATTAGCGATAGTATCTTCGGCTAAATAATCAGACCAGTTATAAATATTCAGAATTTTTTCTTCTTCACCTTCTGGCGTTGACGCTACGCCAACAGGTGCTTCAGTGGTCGCTGCTGGCTTGCTAGCATCCGCGGTTGTGTCTTCAGATTTACCACACGACGTTAGCGCAAAGCTAGCACTTATCAGCAGCAGGCTCAGCAGATATTTACCACTTGTCATATTGAGTTCAGTTAATTTCATCGTTAAATTCCTTTAAATAATGTATGTTAAAAAAGCGTCTAATTGTGAATTGTTAGCAATGCCTAAAAAAATCTTATAAATACCTAAAACATACTACAAAAAAATTAATTTTAGCACGTTAAAAACCCTGTCACGCAACATTTTTAATGGCTGGCTTATGCATTAAGCCGCGTTGCTGCAAGTCATGCAATGTTGCATTTAAACAGGTATAAATCAGCGTCATCATTTCGTCAATTTGCACTTTTGTAATACATAAAGGCGGCGCAATAATCATGCGGTCGCCCACCGCGCGCATAATCAAGCCATTGGCAAAACAATGGCCACGGCAAATCATGCCCACACCCAAATCCTCGTCAAACGCAATATGGTTTTGCTTGTCTTGCATCAGCACAAAACCTGCCATTAGTCCTATCGTCTCAGCGCCGCCCACCAACGGATGCTTTGCTAGCTCGGCATATTGTTGTGCTAAATAGGGTCCGGTTTCATTTAGCACGCGCTCAACCAAGCCTTCTTTTTCTATTATTTCAATATTGGCTAAACCTACCGCGCAAGCCACAGGATGGCCAGAATAAGTATAGCCGTGATTAAACTCACCACCTTTTTCAATTAATACCTGGGCCACGCGCTTGCCCACCACCACGCCGCCCAGCGGAATGTAGCCAGACGTTACGCCCTTGGCAAAGGTCATTAAGTCGGGCTTACAGCCGAGTAACTGGCTGCCAAACCATTTGCCAATACGGCCAAAACCACAAATCACTTCGTCGCAAATCAGCAATATATTATATTTGTCACATATACGTTGAATCTCTGGCCAATAGGTTTTGGGTGGAATAATCACGCCGCCTGCGCCTTGCACAGGCTCACCAATAAATGCGGCCACTTTATCGGCGCCTACTTCTAAAATTTTAGCTTCTAGCCAGCCCGCTGCACGCAGGCCAAACGCATCACGATTTTCATCGTGCGCCAAAGCATAATGATAAGGCTGCTCTATGTGCTCAATGCCAGGAATCATGCCGCCTTGCGCATGCATGCCGCCCATGCCACCAAGTGAAGCGCCCGCCATAGTAGAGCCATGATAAGCGTTGTTGCGCGATATAATCACAGTGCGATCTGGCTGACCTAGTGTTGCCCAATAATGACGTACCATTTTAATATTAGTGTCGTTAGATTCTGATCCAGAACTACTAAAAAACACATGGCTGTAGTTATCGCCCGCCAGTTGCACGATTTTTTCTGCCAGTTTTACTGCAGGCACATTGGTGGTTTGAAAAAAACTGTTGTAATAAGGCAATTCTGTCATCTGCTTGGCAGCCGCATCCACTAAGGCTTGCCGACCATAGCCAACATTCACGCACCATAAACCCGACATGGCATCGAGTATTTTATTGCCTTCAGAATCCCAAATATAAATGTTATCAGCCTTGGTGATAATGCGTGCACCTTTGCTCGACAAACCTTTGTGGTCGGTAAAAGGGTGCATATAATGTGCAGAATCAACGGCCTGTATATCGTTGGTAAAATCAGTAATGGTGTTCATGCTATTCTCGATTCTAAAATATTACTTTTACACATGCTTTTCACACGTGCATGCGCAATGTTTATTTTTAAACATGCATCAAAAGGTGCTCGCGTTCCCATGGGCTAATCACACGCATAAATTCGTCATGCTCGGTTTCTTTTACCGCCAAATACACATCAATAAAGTTTTTACCTAGCACCTCATGCAGCGCTTTTGCATCTTCTAGCTCGCGCAATGCCTCTGATAAGCCGCGTGGCAATTGGTAATCATGTGCATAAGCGCTGCCCGTGGTGACTTCAGTCGGCTTTAATTTTTCTTTAATGCCTAAATAGCCACAAGCTAATGTCACAGCCATGGCTAAATATGGGTTAGCATCGGCGCCAACCACACGGTTTTCAACGCGGCGATCAGACGCACCACATATCGGCACACGAATACCCACTGTACGATTATCGTAGCCCCATTCAATATTAATAGGCGCTGCGCCATCGCGCACAATACGGCGATAAGAATTGACATAAGGTGCCAGCAAAGCCATGGCGGCTGGCAGATACTTTTGTAAGCCAGCAATATAATTAAAAAATAGCGGCGAAGCGTCACCGTTAGGCAAACTAAAAATATTTTGTCCAGTTTTGGTATCTAGCACGCTTTGGTGAATATGCATGGCAGAACCTGGCTCGTGTTGCATTGGTTTGGCCATAAAAGTGGCATACATATCGTGGCGCATGGCTGCTTCGCGCATCACACGTTTAAAAAAGAAGGCTTTATCGGCCAAAATCATTGGCTCATCGTGCATAAAATTAATTTCCATTTGGCCTGCGCCAAATTCGTGAATCAACGTATCCAACTCTAACCCCATAATTTCGCAGTAATCGTAAATATCTTCAAATAATGGGTCAAATTCGTTTACAGCATCAATTGAATACAATTGACGACTGGTCTCGCGGCGACCACTACGTCCAATTGGCGGCGTTAAGGCAATATCAGGATCAGTATTACGCGACAACAAATAGAACTCTAGTTCTGGCGCCACAATGGGCGTCCAGCCTAAATCTTTAAACAAACCAGCCACGCGGCGCAACACATTACGCGGGGCAAAATCAATTGGGCTACCATCATGGTTAACGCAATCCATAATCACTTGCGCGGTGGGGTCTTGCGCCCACGGTACTAATCTTAGTGTTGTCGGGTCTGGCAGCAATACCATGTCTTTGTCGGTAAAGCCCATTACGCGGTCATAACCTGCATGGCCTTCTGGTGATTCACCCGTTACTGAAACACCTAATACCGCTTCGGGTAAGCGCATGGCGCGATCGGTGCTAAATTTTTCGCGCGGCAAAATTTTGCCCCGTGCCACACCCGTTAAATCGGGCACTAAGCACTCAATCTCAGTAATATTATTATCCGTTAGCCATCTATCCATATCGGCTAATTGAAAGTCTTTAATTTCTATTTTTTTAGTTTCTGTCATGTATTTTCTCCGGCATTTTATTGTTAAATTAATTGCAGTTTGCGCTTAATTTAATCAACTAGTCTGGTGGAATGCGCCTTAACATTCTAGCCCTACAGGCTTTGCCAAAAGCTTTAAAAATTGCCAAGTATTGCGGGTTTTGCATCACTTTCCACTCGGGGTGCCATTGCACACCAAGCGCGAAACCACTGGCGTTATCCACACTAATCGCTTCTATTAAGCCATCTGGCGCATGCGCTTGGGCACTTAAACCAGTGGCTAACCGATCAATCCCTTGGCCATGCAGCGAATTCACCATCATGTCTTCGGCACCTACAATGTTGGCTAACAGGCTATTTTTAACTAAATTTACGTTGTGGCTTACCGCGTATTGCGCGTCTAATGGCATATCTTTAGGTTCGCGATGATCGCTTTTATCTGATTGATCTTGCACGGCTTGGTGTAAGCTGCCGCCAAATGCCACATTAAGTTCTTGAAAGCCACGACAAATCGCCAGCACTGGCACACCCGTATCAACCGCCGCACGAATCAATTGCAAAGTTAACGCATCGCGCGCGCTATCTAGGGGTAATTCGGCGTTATGCACGGCCTGCCCAAAATGCGATGGATGTATATTGGCAGGCGATCCAGTAAACAAAATACCATCTGCGCTTGCTAGCAAATCATCCATGCTTAAATACTCACTAATGGCTGGCACCAGCAACGGCATGGCTTGTGCCGCTTGCGCCACAGCCAATATGTATTTTTGGCCCACCGCATGAAAAGCATGTTCGCCGATCTGTTTAACATCGGATGGTAATAATACAATTGGTTTTCGCGTGTGCGTTTTCATTTTGATTAGGCAAGTTACGTTAACTTGCCAAGTTGCAACAATTTATTAACAAGTATATTATCGCTTTAATTGGTAATGCTACAAGAGCCATTTAAGTTAATTCAATAGAACCACTTTTAATGTATCATACCCTTTAAACTATGACCATGCAATGAAACAACTTATCTTATCTGAATGGCTATTAACCCAACTTAACCATTACAAGTTTCCCACACGCATGGCAAACCACAGGCGTATTTACGAAACAATACGCCGCGCCATTACCGAGCAAATATTGCCATCTGGCAGCCGCCTACCTTCTAGCCGCAGCTTGGCAACCGATTTAAACGTCTCGCGCAACACCATATTGGCGGCTTTTGATCAATTGTTAGATGAAGGTTATGTGGATGCCATTACTGGCAGCGGCACGTATGTCTGCTTTAAAACCGATATGCCGTTTAAACAAGTGGGTGATAAAGCAGAGAATTTAACCAACCCTGCTGCAGATCATATTAACAAGCAAATCACTTTGTCCAAGCGCGGCATGGCGGCTTCAAGTTCGCCTGACAATCTGCAAAATGGCCACGAGGTGCAGCCGTTTTCGCCGGGTGAGGACGATTATTCGCGCTTCCCTTTTGCACTGTGGCGACGCCTGCTAAACCGCCATTGGCGTGCCTTAAACCCTGCTTTGTTAGATAGCAGTCATGATGGTGGCTATTTGCCGCTACGCAAGGCCATCGCCGATTATTTACGCGTTTCGCGCGCGGTTAACTTAACCGTCAACCAAGTCATTATTACCTCTGGCACACAACAATCGATAGACTTGTGCGCAAGGCTGCTGACTGATGAAGGAGATATTGCTTGGGTAGAAAACCCTTGTTATTGGGCCGCCCGCCGCGTGTTAGAAGTCAACGGCTTGCAGCTGCACCCAGTAGCAGTAGATAGCGAGGGCATGGCACCCAGCACCCAAGATTTTCGTGTAAAACCACGGCTAATTTACACCACGCCATCGCACCAATACCCCAAAGGCATCGTGATGAGCTACGGCCGCAGACGGCTGTTACTAGATTACGCCGAAAACCAACAAGCATGGATGATAGAAGACGATTACGACAGCGAATTTAGGTTTGAAGGTCGCCCCATCTCCAGCCTGCAAGGCATGGATCAACATAATCGCGTCTTGTACTTGGGTACGTTTTCTAAAGTCATGTATCCCGGTATTCGCTTGGGTTATATGGTGGTGCCGCTGCAGTTAGTAAATGCGTTTAAAAATGGCTTATACGAGCTACAACGCCCAGGCCAAGTAATGATACAAGCGGCGCTGGCCGACTTTATTGAAGAAGGTCATTTTGCCAGCCATATAAGGCGTATGCGGCTAACTTATGCAGAAAGACGCCGCTTACTACAAACCGCCTTAGCGCCTATTTCTAACGTCGGCGCACGACTTTCGCCAGTTGATTCTGGCCTACATTTAGTGGTGGAGTTTGATGCCGAAATTGACGATGTAAAAGTAGCAACATTGGCCGCACAGCAAGGCTTGCGTGTGTACCCGCTATCCAATTATTGTTTTGGTAATCAACCAGAAAAAGGTTTAATTATTGGTTATGCATACGCCGCCACTAACAGCATTACGCAATACGGCAATGTGCTGGCAGATGTGATTCAAACTGCCTTGAAAAATTAATTTATTTAATATAATATTTATAACAGTTAGGTACCGCTTTAAATTTCGTGCATCAGTTGCTCGGTACTAGCAGCTAGCACGTATTATTAAAAGGTGCTTTATGAACGCGTTACTCGCCGCTTGGCTAATCCTTATTGCCAGTATTTTATTTGAAATATTTGGCATGTTGTCACTTAAATACGCTAATGGTTTTGCTAATTTATTGCCATCAATCGGCGCAATATCGTGTTTTTTAATGTCCATTTGGACTTTCTCAATTGCGCTTAAACACATTGAAACAGGTATTGCCTACGCTGTGTGGGCCGCCGCCAGCACCGCTATTATTGCGATTGTTGGCATCGCTTTTTATGCTGAATCTGCTTCCAGCTTTAAAATTACTGGCATTACGTTGATTGTAATTGGCGTAGTCTTACTCAATTTAACGACTAAATAATGCAAAAGAAGCAAGTAACTATTCGATTAGCCAGCATCGACGACCTGCCAACGGTTGCCGAATTGTTTGACCATTATCGGCAATTTTATGAACAAGCGCCTGATATTCAACTGGCAAAAAACTATATTGCAGAACGCTTAAACAATAATGAGTCAGTCATTTTAGTCGCAGAAAATAGTGACAAAAATTTAATTGGTTTTTGCCAAATTTATCCCAGTTTTTGCTCGGTTGCGGCGGCAAAAATTGGCGTTTTGTACGATTTATTTGTAAAACCTAATAGCCGCAAAACTGGCGCTGGCCGCACTTTAATGCTGGCTGCGCATGACTACGCGGCAAACAATGGCATGGCAAGATTAGATTTAACCACTGCAAAAGACAACTTAAAAGCACAAGCACTGTATGAATCGCTAGGCTGGGCGCGCGATGACATATTTTATACTTATAGCAAGCTGTTGTAGTTATTAGTAAGCCAGTGTAGTTATAAGTTTATGCTTATTTATTCTAACTTCACTAGTTGATATTTTATATAATAGCGCCTTATAAATTTTAGGATCTATCGTGAATAAATTAAGCATCATCGCCGCATTTATAATGGCGGCCAATCTTGTGGCAACATCTGTCTACGCCCAAACAGAAGAAGACGGCGGGATTTGGTTAGGCCTTAGCTTACAAGGTAATTTAGCCGATACTGGACTAAACTGGAGTGCAGAAATACAACCAAGATGGCGTGAAGAAGGCGATAAATTAAACCAACTTATTATTAGGCCAGCACTTTTTTATAAGCTTGATAAAAAAAGTAGTGTGTGGCTAGGCTACGAAAAAGTGGTTAATCACCCAGCGGGTAAGTCAACTTTTGATGAGAACCGCATTTGGCAGCAATATAGCTACACGTTTGACCCAATAAATACTGTTACGCTGCATAATAGAACGCGTCTTGAAGAGCGGCGTGTGAATGGTGGGCGAGAGACAGGTTTGCGCCTGCGGCAAATGTTAAAAGCGAATAAACCACTGGAAGCCAACCCAAACTTTTCTCTAATCTTATCAGATGAGCTGTTTCTTAACTTGAATAATACAGATTGGGGCGTACGAAGCGGTTTTGATCAAAATCGTTTATTTTTGGGCGCAGGTTATGTGTTTAATCCAACGGTTAAGCTGGAAGCAGGCTATTTAAATCAATATGTTAACGGCGCTAAAATCGATAGAATGAACCATATACTTTCTAGTTCACTTAGTATTTCATTTTAAATTATCGCTATTATGTTGCGGAACAATCAGCCAAATTTATCGCGCAATTGATACCACGCCATGCCTAAAACCAAGGCTGGCGTTCGCAGAAATTTGCCACCTGGAAAATCGTGGTGCTTAATTTTGCTAAACATATCTAAGCGCGCTGCTTGACCGCAAATTGCCTCCGCCACCAACTTGCCCGCCATGCCAGTTAAAGCAACACCGTGGCCAGAAAAGCCTTGTAAATAATACACATTTGGCGCAATACGGCCAAAATCGGGTGCGCGATTCATGCTAATATCAACATAACCGCCCCAAGTGTATTCAACTTTTGTACCTTTTAATTGCGGAAAAGTCTCTACCATACGTGCGCTCATGCTTTGCGTTAAATTGGGCGGCGTCATGGCGCTGTAGCTTACGCGGCCACCATAAATCATTCTTTTGTCACCAGAAAACCTAAAGTAATCCAGCACAAAATTGGTGTCACACACCGCTGTATTTTTAGGGATGAGTTGCGCTGCTAACTTGGCATCAATAGGCTCGGTGCCAATAATATAAGTGCCCACTGGCATAATACGTTTGGCTAGTTTGGGGGCGATTTCTGGTGCAATTTCTGGTAAATACACATTACCTGCCAGCACGACAAATTTGGCGCTAACGTTACCTTTGCTAGTGGTTAGCACTACATTGTCACCTTGTTGCATGGCGGTAACTGCAGAATGCTGATAAATTTGCACACCCAAATCGGCCGCACCGCGCGCCAAACCCAAGCAATAATTAAGCGGGTGAATGTGGCCGCCACGCTTATCATAATAGCCATTAAAATAGCGCGGGCTAGCTATCCATTTTTTAATGTAAGCTGGTTCAATCCATTCTGCTGCATAGTTATAACGTTTTTGCATGTCATCAAACCATTTACGCAGACTTTTGCCTTTTTTTTCATTCACCGACACGCCTAAATAGCCATCGGCCAAATCACATTGAATATCAAAGCGTTTTACCCGCTCGCGCACCAAATCTAGCGCTTCTAAAGTCATGCCCCACACTTGCTTGGCGGCATCAAACCCCAGCGCGCTTTCAATCACATCTATTTCGCAGGCCAAACCAGCAATTAACTGCCCACCATTGCGACCACTGGCGCCAAAACCAATATGGCTGGCTTCTAAAACCGCTACTTTGTAACCTTTATCAGCTAGCTCTATCGCCGCAGATATGCCCGCAAAACCGCCACCAACCACGCATATATCCACCGAAATATCATTTTCTAAACTCGGGTAATTTGGCTGCTCATTGGCGCTGGCAGCGTAATATGAGTTTTGCGTCAGTTTTAAGTCAATTGCTAACATTATTTATCTACTTTAATTCGGCCACAAAGCCAAGTCCAAACCAATGTGGCAGCAGCATTAGATGTAAGTTCCGCGTGGTCGTAAGGCGGTGCCACTTCGGTTAAATCCATGCCAACCCAGTTTAAATCATGCCAGCCTTCTAATAGCGTCATGGCTTGCGCAGTCGTTAAGCCACCAACTTCTGGCGTGCCTGTGCCTGGCGCAAATGCTGGGTCTAGCGCATCAATATCAAAGGTTAAGTATAGCGGCGGATTGCCAGCTTTTTGCATTTTTGCGCGCACTTCATCAATCACACTTTTTAGCGCATTGCCATCCTTGCCGCGTAACTCGCGCGCTGTGTAAATGCGCCCGCCTTGCTCGCTAACGTATTCGCGCGCCTCACGCACGCCAGATGAACGTATGCCAATTTGCGTGAACAATTTTGCATCCACCAAGCCTTCTTGAATCGCCTCGTAAACCCATGTGCCATGACCAGAAGGCTCACCAAAATGGCTTTGCCAAGTGTCGCAATGCGCGTCAAAATGAATTACCGCCAACGGCTGTTTGTAATGCGCTTTATAGGCGCGCAACAAAGGCAAAGTAATCGAATGGTCGCCGCCTAGCCAGGCCATTGTGTATTTTTCAATCAGCGCAGCCGCTTGCGGCATCAATGCGGTGCGCATGGCTTCTAAACTGGTATTTGGAAGCGGCAAGTTGCCTAAATCGACCGTGTCGTTAATAGGCGTGGTATTAAAATAAGGGTGCTCATCGCCGCACAGCATATGGCTGGCTTGGCGAATAGCGTTCGGCCCAAAGCGCGCGCCTGGGCGATTAGTCACACAGCCATCCCAGCAAATACCCGCTACAGCAAAGCGTTTACTGGTGTTGCCCGCACTTAAAGGTAAACCTAAAAAGCCACCTGCTTGCATAAAAGGAAAACTGTGATCCATTGCAACCTCTAAAATAGACAAGATGCCATATTGTAGTAGAATACTAATCAAATTTTGGTCTTATCAGTAGTGCCATTTATTTAAAATAACTAGGACCACTTTAATTTAACTCGAGTCATTTAAATTTAAATAGCACCACTATATGCAAACTCTCATCAACAACGCAACACGAATGATACAAGCCGAGCGCGAACGTTATTTGGCGCTGCATCCAAGCTCTATCGCGCTATCAAAACGCGCCAGTCAGCATTTTTTATATGGCGTGCCCATGCATTGGATGAACGATTGGGGCACGCCAGTACCGCTATTTGTTGAATCGGCCAGCGGCGCACATTTTAGTTGTGCGGATAATATTGATTACGCCGATTTTTGTTTGGGCGACACGGGCGCGATGTTTGGACACAGCCCGCCAGCGGTGGCAAAAGCCATTCAAAATCAAGCTGAAAAAGGCTTTACTGCGATGCTGCCATCTACGCTAGCACCTAATGCGGGCAAGGCTTTGAGCGATTTTTTTGGGCTTGATTATTGGCAACTTGCTACCACCGCCACCGATGCAAATAGATTCGTATTACGCTGGGCGCGCGAGGTAACGCAACGCAAAAAAGTGTTGGTGTTTGATGGCTGTTATCACGGGACTGTTGATGACTCTATGCTTGATATTGTTAACGGAAAAACCATTAATAGGGAAAGTTTACTCGGCCAAGTGCAAGATTTAACTTTGCATTCAGTTGCTGTGCCGTTTAATGATTTAGCCGCAGTTGAAAACGTGCTAAAAACTAACGAATTCGCCGCCCTACTTACCGAACCCGCGCTTACCAATTGCGGCATGGTATTACCCAATCATGGTTTTATTGAAGGCCTGCGCGCACTTTGCACAAAATATAACACCTTATTAATTTTGGATGAAACACACACCATTTCCACCGCGCATGGCGGCTGGGCAAAAGCGAATAATGTAGTGCCAGACTTTTTAGTGGTCGGCAAACCGATTGCAGGCGGATTGCCTGCTGCTGCGTATGGTTTTAGCAGTGAAATGGCAACCCGCATGCAAGCTGCTAAAGATGCTGCACCAGCTGGGCATTCTGGCATTGGCACCACATTATCGGGCAATATGATGACACTGGCAGCGATTCATGCAACTTTGACAGAAGTGGCTACAGAAGCCGCTTACAGACACATACTAGCATTGGCGCGGCTTCTAGAGCATGCTTTAAATAATGCAATAAGTGCTCACAATTTACCTTGGAATATCTCGCGTATGGGCGCGCGGCTAGAGCTGCAATTTTGCGCGGTTTCACCCACAAATGCGGCTGAAGCTAGAAACGCGCAAAACGACGTGATTGAAGCTGCCATTCATTTATATTTGCTCAACCGCGGCGTATTACTCACACCATTTCACAACATGATGTTGGTTTGCCATGCTACGACTGAGGCTGATGTGAGTAAACTGGTGCAAGTATTTAACGATTGCTTAAATGCGTTAACAAACACGTAGGATGTGCAAACGGTTGTATGTTTGCACACCATTTACAATTGATGCATAACGGTGTGCAAATGCAATTCAATTTGCACACCCTACATTAACTTAACTTGATTCAGCATCTAAGTCACAGATTGCGGGTCAAGCCCGCAATGACAGATTATTATAGGATTTTAATATGACCAAAACCATCAATGACGTGATTGATTTTGCGATAAATCAAGTAGAAAATGAGCTAGGAACAGTGCCCCACGAGCTAATAACGACGGGCATTGCAGGGCATGCCGTTTCAGAAATTAATACGGTTACTTTGAATCATTACACTGACCCCACCGAGCAGTTTTTTGCCGGCATTTGGCATAGCAGCGTAGGCGCAAAAAGCGTCAATTACACCGAGGAAGAGGTGTGCGTAATTTTAGAAGGCCGCGTGCGCTTGACCGATTTGAGCGGTAACGCCAAGGAGTTTGGCGCTGGCAGCACCTTTGTTTTGCCGGCTGGTTTTAAAGGCACTTGGGAAACGCTAGAAGCGGTTAAAAAGGTTTATGTGATTTGGCAAAGTAAATAGCACGAGTGAAAAATAACACCCTGCAAGCCAATATCCATAGGGCTTGCAGCGTATATTAAAAAATATTAAATTCTGCCCAAATCTTCAATTGCATCAATCACAATGCCTGTGCCAATGGCAATCAACAAAATATCTGCTGCAACTCTGACATATTTATGACCAGATGGCGGCAGCCTTAACTTAATAACTACACTGGGTGGTAAATCATAATAAATCACACTTCTTGGTAATGGGCGTCCTTTGTGCCATTTTTTTGCTTGCCCAGGTGGCATGCAACCATTACGTTTTTTGGCTAAGCCAGGCGGGCAGCGGCCTTTTTGCTCACGTTCATCATAGTAATCACGCACAATAACACGATCTTCATTCCCAAAGTACACATCCACTTGCACATTGACATCGTTATCTTCGCTATCGTGCCGCTCGTATTTTTCATGGTTTTTATCATAGTGTTTTTGCTTTTTATTATCATCATTTTTCTTAGCAAAGGCAGGTGCAGAAAATAACAAACTCACCACTAACAGCGCTAAAACTCCACTGCTGTTTAAAATTTTTCTATTCACTTTACGTCTCCATTTTATTAAAAATGCTGATATTATTAAAGTCAGTATGCTCGCTTCAATCTTAAAATACCACTTCAAGTAACGAAAAAAGTCAGTTTTGGCTTGCTCGGTTTAGATTTACAATGCGACAATCGCTTCAATTTCCACCAACACATCGCGTGGCAATTTGGCCACTTGCACGGTTGATCGCGCGGGCGTGTGGCTGCCAAACGCTTCGCCATAGACTTTATTCATCGGTGCAAAATCATCTAAGTTTTTCATAAAAACGGTTGTTTTAACGACTTTGTTTAAGCTGCCGCCTGCGGCTTCAATCACTGCTTTTAGGTTGGCCAATACTTGTGTAGTTTGTGCAGTAATGTCGCCGTCATTCAATGTGCCATCTGCGCGCAGCGGGATTTGGCCTGAGGTGAATAGTAAATCGCCAATAGCAATCGCTTGCGAATATGGGCCTATGGCGGCGGGGGCGTAAGGGGTTTGGATGGTTTTCATGATTTTCCTTAATATTAAAGTAATTTATTTTAGAATTCTTTATTAGTAAACCGTCATTCCAGCGTAGGCTGGAATCCAGACAGGTTTCAAATTAACAACTGTGACAATTAAGCCTTAAAACAAAATCGTCACTTTTATGCGTTTAACTCAATCACAAAAAACTGTAGTTTGACTAGATACCAGCCTGCGCTGGTATGACGAAGTAGGAAGTATTATTGACAAATAGTCAGCAATTTATCGCGAATCAGAATACTTAAATTGCACGCGTTTTACATTGCAAAACAGCTCGTAAGCAATCGTCCCAGCCGCATTGGCAACATCATTTGCTAATACTTGATCGCCCCATAGCTCAACGTTTGAGCCGATTTTAGCTTGCGGAATATCAGTTAAATCGACGAACAACATATCCATGGAAACGCGGCCTATTAGGTATGTTAAAACGCCATCCACCGCTGCAGGCGCAGTTATTCCCTTTTTTTGGCTGGCACTACGCGGGTAGCCATCAGCGTAGCCAATCGCTACCACGCCTACTATGGTATCTTTTTCTGCCGTAAAAATGCTGCCATAGCCGATTGATTCACCTTTTTGAATGGTACGAACAGAAATAATTTTTGAGCTTAGTTGCATCACCGCGCGTAACTGCGTTATTGGCATTTTTTCTGCCACTTCATTCATCACGTTGGCCACTAGCGGATCAGCGCCATACAACATAATGCCAGGCCGCGACCAGTTATTGTAAGATTGAGGCCAGCCCAAAATAGCGGCCGAATTGCACAAACTGACTTCATCAAACTTTAGGCCTTGCACCGCTTGCTGAAAAACTGCAATTTGCTGCTTGGTATGCTCACTTTTCAGATTATCCGCATTAGCAAAATGGCTCATCAGAACAATTTTTTCAGTATTCGCATGCCCTGCAAGGCGCATGTAGGCTTGTTGGTAGGCTGTTGCATGCAAACCAACACGGTGCATACCGCTATCCATTTTCAGCCAAATATGCAGTGGTTTATGTAACTTTTCTGCTAGTAAAATATCAACTTGCCACTGCGCGTGAATAACTATCCACAAATCATTGGCGACAATTTCGGGCAACTCGGCGGCTTCAAAAAAGCCTTCTAGCAACAAAATTGGGTTTTTAATACCTGCTTGCCTAAGTTGCAGCGCTTCTTCTAAACAAGCCACGGCAAAGCCATCCGCTTCATTTTCAATCGCTTTGGCGCATTGCACCGCGCCATGGCCATAGGCATTGGCTTTAATTACCGCCAGCGCTTTGCCGCCATGCAATTGTTTGGCAACGCGATAATTATGGCGAAACGCATCTAATCTAATATGTGCAATAGCGGGACGGGACATTTTTTATATGTAATTTAGTATTTAAAAAGGCTAACTTTATTTGGCATGCCTGCAAACCGCATGGATATTGGCTTACAGGGCATTGTAATTTACTCGCATGGTATTTATATAACTAATTGTAACGGCTTAATGCCAAATCGTCACTGGCAATTGCAGGTTTTTGACTCGCCATTAAATCGGCTAATACTTGCGCCGATCCGCAAGCCATGGTCCAACCCAGCGTACCGTGGCCAGTGTTTAGCCAAACATTATTAGCTTGTGCAACTTTGCCTATGATGGGCGTGCCGTCTGGCGTCATCGGCCGCAAGCCAGTCCAAAATTGACCTTTTGAAATGTCGCCGCCATTGGGGAATAAACTATTTAGCACCATCTCTAACGTTTCGCGGCGGCGCGGGTTTAAGCTTAAATCATAACCAGAAAGCTCGGCCATACCGCCGACTCTAATTCTGCTGTTAAAGCGGGTAATCGCTACTTTGTAGGTTTCGTCCATTACCGTAGATATAGGCGCTGCATAAGTATCAATCACTGGCACGGTAAGCGAATAACCTTTCACCGGATACACAGGAATATTGATACCCAAACCCTGCATGAGCTGGCGCGAATAGCTACCCAGCGCGACTACATAATGGTCAGCCTGCAGCATTTCTTTGCCATTTTTAGTACTAATTTCCACCCCTTTTAATTGGCTATTTTCAGTCAACAATCGCTCAATTTGTACATCTTGTCTAAAATTTACGCCAAGTGCTTTGGCTTTTTCAGCCAAGTTTTGCGTAAATAGTTGGCAATCACCTGTTTCGTCATGTGGCAAGCGCAAGCCACCCAGCAATTGGTCTTTAACCAGCGCCAATGCAGGCTCGGCGCGAGCGCAACCATCTGGGTCTAGGTGTTCAAACGGCACGCCTAATCTAGTCAACACTTTAATGTCTTTGGCTTCAGCGTCTAATTGTTTTTGCGTGCGAAACACTTGCAGCGTGCCTTGCGTGCGGCCTTCGTAAGCTATGCCCGTCTCACTTCGCAGCTCGCCGATGCAGTCGCGGCTGTATTCGGCTAACCGCACCATGCGTTCTTTGTTAATATCGTAGCGCGCAGCCGTGCAATTGCGCAACAATTTCAGCGTCCATTGCAATTGCCACAAT
This sequence comes from Methylophilaceae bacterium, assembly GCA_031429035.1. Classification (GTDB taxonomy): domain Bacteria; phylum Pseudomonadota; class Gammaproteobacteria; order Burkholderiales; family Methylophilaceae; genus Methylotenera_A. Next base: position 4,864 of record JANOYU010000123.1, on the reverse strand, counting down.
GAAAAATCGGGCTTAACGGCCAATGGCGCGTGACGTTGAAACAGCCATTTAAGCGCCTTCATCGGCACGCCAGGCGCCGCCCATGGCGCAGAATAACCTGGTGAAATTTGCCCTGCATTGGCAAAACTGGTCTCCATGCCTACCGCTGGTTGACGGTCTATAACGGTCACACTAAAACCTTTTTTGGCCAAATAGTAGGCGCTGGTCACCCCCACCACGCCCGATCCTAAAATAAGCACCTTCATATAAACCTTTATTAAATTATTAACAATAGTGTATGCAAATAATGCAGCATTAATTACCTTAATAAATTAATAAAACATTTAAAATTGACTTTTTATATAAAAATAGCAGTAATATTATCTAAAATAGTTAATATTTTAAGTTAGGACAAACCATGCGCATGCGCAGCCACAATATTCGCGAGCTTGATCGCATTGATTTAAAAATTTTAAGCGTGTTGCAAGCCGATGCGCGCATTGCTATTACCGAACTGGCAGAGAAAGTTGGTTTATCGGTGACGCCATGCGGCGAGCGGGTAAAAAACTTAGAAAAAGAAGGCGTGATTTTAGGTTATCACGCCCGCTTGAGCCCGCAAGCTTTAGGGCTAGGTTTGCTGGTGTTTGTCGAGCTAAAACTCTCCACCAAAAGTGGCGCTATTTTTGGCAAATTTAAGCAAGAAATTCTCAAGCTACCCAGCGTATTAGAGTGCCATTTAGTCAGCGGTGATTTTGATTATTTAGTCAAAGCGCGCATTGCACAAATGGCCGATTACCGCACACTGCTTGGCGATATTTTATTAACACTGCCCGGCGCGCAAGAATCGCGCAGCTATATCGTGATGGAGGAAGTAAAAGAAGGCTTTGCCTTGCCTTTGCAAGAAACGAAAGATTAAAAAGTGGTTCTAATTAATTAATCTAAATGGCTCTTGTTACATAGCCAATTTAAGAAAACAATGATAATGTTTAATTGCGTATTGTTTAATTATTTACAAAGGGGTTTAACATGATGTCAACTTCAATAAAAAACAGTGTAATCATTAGCTTAGCATTGGGTTTTGCGGTTAGTTTTACCAGTGCTAGCGCAGATCATATGACTAAAATTGGCAAAGCGGAAGGTAAATTAGATATCATTGCTTGGCCTGGTTATCTTGAAAATGGCGCAACTGATAAAAATTATGATTGGGTTACTGGTTTTGAGAAAGAAACAGGCTGTAAAGTTAATGTAAAAACTGCCGCAACGTCGGATGAAATGGTGTCACTAATGAATAAAGGTGGCTACGATTTAGTCACCGCATCAGGCGATGCTAGCTTGCGTTTAGTGGCTGGTAAAAAAGTACAACATATTAATACTGCGCTTATTCCGGCATGGTCAACCATTGATTCACGCTTACAAAATGCGCCTTGGCACACCGTTGATGGCAAGCATTATGGCGTGCCATACCAATGGGGGCCAAATGTACTAATGTACAACACTACTGTGTTTAAAACTGCGCCCACTAGCTGGGCAACCGTGTTTGAGGCGCAAAACCTGCCCGATGGCAAGCCCAATAAAGGCCGCGTGCAAGCATATGATGGGCCAATTTATATTGCCGATGCAGCCCTGTATTTAATGAGCAAAGAGCCAGCGCTGGGCATTAAAGACCCGTATGAGCTCAACGAAAAGCAATACGCAGCCGTACTAAAACTGTTGCGCCAACAAAAAGTGCTAACGCATAGATATTGGCATGACGTGACTGTGCAAATGACTGATTTTAAAAAAGAAGGCGTGGTGGCGAGCAGTGCTTGGCCATATCAAGTGAATGCTTTGGTGAATGAAAAACAACCAATTGCTTCAGTGATTCCAACCGAGGGCGCAACAGGCTGGGCAGATACCACCATGTTAGCCGCAACTGCAAAACACCCAAACTGTGCCTATAAATGGATGCAACATTCGCTAAACCCCAACTTACAATCTGGCTTGGCTGAATGGTTTGGTTCTAACCCAGCGGTGCCAACTGCTTGCAAAACTAAAGCCCCAGGTGGCAGCGATTTCTGCACAGTGAATGGTTTTACCCGCTTTACCGAAATTAAATTTTGGAAAACACCACAAGCCAAATGTAGCTTAAAAGAAGGCTGCGTGCCGTATAGCCGCTGGACGAAGGACTACATCAGCATTATGGGTGGAAGATAGATTTCAACTGATGGTTTCAGCAGTTGAGTTCTCCGCTGTCAGCCGCCACTACGGCAGCGCCAGTAATATTGTACGCGCGGTTGATGACGTTACAATTTCCGTCGCAGAAGGCGAATTTTTCTCCATGCTCGGCCCCAGCGGCTCTGGCAAAACTACTTGTTTACGCTTAATCGCAGGCTTCGAGCAACCGACCTCTGGCAGCATCAAAATATTTGGCAAAGAAGCCGCAGGCGCACCACCGTACGAGCGTGAAGTGAACACAGTGTTTCAAGATTACGCGTTGTTTCCGCACATGAACGTGCTGGATAACGTGGCTTATGGCTTGGTGGTAAAAGGTATTGCTAAAAATGAATGCATCAGCCGCGCGCAAGACGCTTTAACATTAGTCGCGCTAGGCCAATATGGCCAACGCAAACCTGGCGAACTCTCTGGCGGGCAACGCCAGCGCGTCGCATTGGCGAGGGCTTTGGTGAATAAACCACGCGTATTGTTGCTAGATGAACCGCTTGGCGCGCTCGATTTAAAACTGCGCGAGCAAATGCAACATGAGCTGAAAAATCTGCATAAACAGCTCGGCATTACTTTTATTTACGTGACACATGACCAAACTGAAGCGTTATCGATGTCTGACCGTGTGGCTGTTTTTAACAAAGGCAGAATCGAACAAGTCGATACGCCGCGTAACTTGTATATGCAGCCAAAAACCAGCTTTGTGGCCGATTTTGTTGGTACTTCTAATGTAATAAACAGTAAATTAGCATTGCAAATAACGGGTAAAAATCAACCATTTTCCATTCGCCCTGAACAACTATTTTTTGGCCATATTTCTCTAGACAGGGGCGCAAAACAGCCCGACACTTTTGCGGTGAATGGCACGGTCGTCGATGTGCAATATCAAGGTGCTAGCAGCAAAATTACGCTAGATGTGGGTCAGCAAAAAATTGCTTTTGTTGTTTCTAGCGCCGATTACAACGAAGCTGAACTACCGAAAATTGGCAACAATTTAATTGTACGTTGGCTAAAAAGCGATATGGTTTTGCTGGATAATTAAGCATGACAACGCAGGTCTTAAAAAATACAGTTTTAAGAAGCTTTAGCAACACGCTATATCGCAAAAATAATCTCTTCCTATTCTTGCTGCTAACCCCGCCACTACTATGGTTTGGCGTGGTTTACTTGGGCTCTTTGTTTGCGCTACTTTGGCAAAGTTTTTACACTTTTGACGACTTTAGCATGGCGGTTACCAGCGATTTAACGCTGGATAATTACCGCGTTTTATTTGACAGCACAAACCTTGATATTATTTTACGCACCTTAAGCATGGCAGTCGCGGTGACGCTGGCTTGCGCTGCAATCGCTTTCCCAATCGCCTATTACATGACGCGTTACGGTAGTACGCGCGAAAAAGGTTTTTTCTACATCGCGGTGATGTTGCCGATGTGGGCGAGCTACATTGTGAAAACTTACGCATGGACGGTAATTTTATCGCAAGAAGGTATTTTGTATTGGTTATTCAATCACTTAGGGCTAACTGGCGCGCTTGAATCTTTGCTGCAATTGCCCATCATTAGTGGCAATACTTTAGCAACTTCTAACCTTGGCCGCTTCATGGTGTTCACTTATATTTGGCTACCATTTATGATTTTACCGATTCAAGCTGCGCTAGAGCGCGTACCGACCAACTTGCTACAAGCCTCGGCAGATTTGGGCGCAAAGCCCGCGCAAACCTTCCGCAAAGTGTTATTGCCATTAGTATTCCCAGGAGTCATCGCAGGTTCAATTTTTACTTTTTCGCTCACGCTGGGCGATTACATTATCCCGCAACTCATCGGCCCTAGCGGCTTGTACATTGGTACCATGGTGTACACCATGCAAGGCTCTATCGGCAACATGCCGCTGGCAGCCGCGTTTACCGTGGTGCCGATTGTGTTGATTTTTATTTATTTGTCGCTGGCAAGAAAAGCAGGAGCGTTCGATGCTCTCTAATAAATCTAAAGATAATAAACCCCCAATCTGGCTTAAAACCCTTGCCTATGGCGGCCTAGTATTTTTGCACTTCCCCATCGTATTCATTTTAATCAATGCTTTTGTTGCACACGATGGCAACAATACCTACTTCACACTCAAATGGTTTAGCGCCGCGTTTGCGCGCGATGACGTGATGTCGGCCATCACGCTTTCGCTAAAAGTGGCAACTGTGGCGACCTTACTGGCTTTAATCATGGGCACAATGGCCGCCGCCGCTTTATATCGACGCAATTTTTTTGGCAAAAATGCCATCACCACGATGCTGATTTTACCCATTGCGCTACCTGGCATAATCACGGGCATCGCGCTGTTGTCCGCCATGAGCTTGCTGAATATTGAGCTTGGTTTTTGGACAATTGTCGTCAGCCACGCGACCTTCTGTGTGGTAATGATTTACAACAACGTGGTGGCGCGCTTTCGGCGTATGCCGCACAGCCTAGTAGAAGCGTCGATGGATTTAGGCGCAGATGGTTTTGTGACATTCCGCCGCATTATCTTGCCTCAACTCGCAACCGCCCTATTGGCGGGCGGATTGCTGGCATTTGCGCTGTCGTTTGATGAGCTTATCGTCACCATTTTCACCGCGGGCCACGAGGTGACATTGCCGATTTGGCTGCTCAACCAACTCGCCCGCCCGCGCGATGCGGCGATTACCAATGTGGTT
>JANOYU010000122.1:0-8949 GCA_031429035.1 Methylophilaceae bacterium | reverse complement strand
GGGATGAGGTAAAGTGTGCCGTATAGAGTATTGATAGTCATTACTGTGATTGTAGCAATTAAAAAAACCACCGTCATTCAGAGCCTAGGTTTTATTTAGGCGAAGAATCCAGACTCGAGATATTTTACTGGATTCTTCGCTTCGCTCTGAATGACGGTTATAAATAATTTTAGACTTTTAGATATAAGCTAGACTAGGACATCAAAACACATGCCCTGCAAGCCAATATTTATAAGGCTTGCAGGGCATATAAAATCTCTCGAGTTAAATAAATGATTAATTAATATTTAATTATTTGATACTTTACTAATATTTTACTTGCGCTCTATAAGTTAGCGTTGTGCTGCTTTCTGCTGGAATATCAATTTTCCACACTGCCAAGTGGCTATTGGCTTTGGTGTGTGCTGCACTCTCTGACACTATTTTCCACTCACCACTAATTGGCTCTTGCACAGTGACTGTTACTTTCTCCTTTTTTGCATTTTTAAGTACCAGTTCAAACGCGCTTTCAAATGCTCTGTGGCCTTTTTGTGGGTTTGGCAACACTTTAAAATCGGTCTGTTTTTTGTCGGCAGTTACGTCAAAAGCATCGCCTAATTTTAAGCGCACGCTTTCATTTTTAGGCGTGTGGTCAATATTGTCTTCGCCAACAAATTGCGCGTTGCCTTTGCTATCTTTTTTGTACACGCGCAAAACGCCTTTGGGTAGCGGCATGCCTAATTTGCTGGCTTCTTTGTTATCAAACTCAATAAACACGCCCACTTTCATTTTGGTGCCAATTTCACCATATTGGCCTTGATAATAGTAATCGGCACCTTGCAATAGCAGCTCTTTACGCACGGGAACACCGCTTGCAGATAATAACGCCACTTGTTTGGTTTGCGCTTCCATAATATTGGTGGGGCGGTCTAGCGTATATAAATGGTATTCCAGCAGGCTTTCTTCAGCCATTGGCGCAGCAGCTTCGGCAGTCACCATATCCATATTTTTGCGCATCATAGTGGGGCGCATATTTTGTTGCACACGATTAACATCGCCCGCCACCAATTGCAATTTGGCGTTTTTGTAGCTAGCGCCACTGGTATTGGTTAGCGTTACCCAGCCCGATAAATCCAATTTATCTTCTTTATCGTTCAGCTCTGCCACGTAATCGGCTTTCCAGCCCAAGCCGCCCGTTAAATAGCTTAATTCTACTGTTTGGTCAGCCGCGCCTTTGTTGTTGATTTGCGTCACAAGCGTTGGTCTATCGCGTAAATTCGCGGGCACATCATCATAAACAATACGCCCAGGCAGGCCAGTTTCTATGCGATTACCCACCTTAAGCACCACGCCGTTATTGGCCGATAGCACGGTGGCTTGTTCGGTAGTTTCTGCGCCTGTGGTTGGGTTGGTTTTAACAATGCCTACTGTTCTGCCGACGTATTTTTCTAACATTTTTTGCGGGGTTAGTAAGTCAAAATCAAAATTTTGTTCTAATAGCGTTAAGCTGCCAGGCGCATTGATGCTACGTAACAGGGCAGTTTCTGGGCGTATTTGCGCGCTGACATCACGCAAAGCTAGCGCATTTAAACCCGTTTTTAAATTCACTTTACGCGTATCTTTTACCAAGGCCAAATCTTGGTTATAAATGGTCACCGCCACGCTTTGTTGGTCGTTTAAAGTGCTTCTCATTTCGTCTGCTTGCATATTATTGCTGGGTTCCACGGCCAAAGCTCCTAAAGATAAAAGTGTACTGACGGCTAAAACAATTACGCGGGGTTTAAACATGAAAATCTCCAAAATGGTTGGTGATTATGCAACGGTACAGTTTATATTACGTTGACGAAACTATATGACGTCAACACCTTCACTTTGTAACATGGTGATTAGCTTAATCAGCGGCAAGCCAATTAGCGCGTTTGGATCTTCGCCTATCATGCGCTCTATTAACGCCACGCCTAAACCTTCTGATTTTGCGCTGCCCGCGCAATGATAAGGTTGTTCTTTGTTTAGATAATTTTCAATCTGCGCATCACTTAATTGGCGAAAGCGCACCAAATACGGCACCACCTCGGCCTGCATATTGCCAGTTTCTGCGTTAAATAAACAAAGCGCACTGTGAAAAGTTACCTCACGACCACGCATTTTTTGCAATTGTAGTGTAGCGTTGTGATGGTTTCCGGGCTTGCCCAGCTGCTCGCCATCTAGCGTAGCCACTTGATCGCAGCCTATTACCAGCGCATGTGGGTGTTTTTTGCCAATTTTTCTGGCTTTGTCTTGTGCCAGTCTTAAAGCCGTTTCATGCGGTTTTTCGCTAGGCAGAGCAGTTTCATCCACTTTTGGCGATATACTATTAAAAGGTATTTGCAGCTTGTGCAGCAGCTCGCGTCTAAATTTGGATGACGATGCTAATATTAAAGTTTGTTTCATACTTGCATTTTAAAGCAAAAAGCCGATTGTTAGAAACAATCGGCTTATGGCTAAAATTACTATTGGGCGATGCTAAAAATCAAAGTCTATAAAGTTTGGTTTTGAGTGAAGCCCAATTTAATCAGGTTGAATTTCAAGTAGGGATTCATCTGGCGTCACAGTATCGCCTTTGGCAACATGCACGGCAACCACAGTGCCTGTTTTAGAAGCTTGAATTTCGTTCTCCATTTTCATCGCCTCAATTACCAATACGCCGTCACCCGCATTGACTTTATCGCCCACCTTTACTTTTACCGCCACAATGGTGCCAGGCATAGCGGTTGTTACACAGCCTGCGTGCGTTGGGCGCGGACGACCGCTAGAAGTGGTTGATGCTTTTTTCTTAGCACCACTTTTGTTGCCAGTGCTGGCACCATTGGCAGAAACCTCAATTTCGTACAAGGTTTCTACAATCACTTCCTCGGCAATGCCGTCTACAGATACATAGAATGGACGTTTTTCCTCACCCGCATGGCCGCTACCAGTTAGCTTGATATGAAACGTTTCGCCATGCAGCGTTACATTAAATTCATTAGGCGCAAAGCGGGCAGCACTAGTATTAACGGCTTCTTTAGTTTGTAGCGGTTCAATTTTTAAACTGCCTGCATTACGCTCTTGCAAAAACGTTTGGCCAATATCGGGGAACATGGCGTAAGTTAAAACATCTTCTTCACTTTTTGCAATGCGCTCAGATTCGGCTTGTAATTTGGCCATTTCTGGTGCCAATAAATCGGCAGGACGGCAAGTAATTACCTCGCCATTGCCCACTGCAAGCTGTTTTACTTTATCGTTAACTGGCGCTGGCGATTGACCATATTGGCCCAAGAAATAGTTTTTAACTTCATTGGTAATCGATTTGTAGCGTTGGCCTGTCATCACGTTTAACACGGCTTGCGTGCCAACAATTTGCGAGGTTGGTGTAACCAGTGGCGGGTAGCCTAAATCCTCACGCACACGTGGAATTTCAGCCAATACGGCGTCCATTTTATCTAGTGCACCTTGTTCTTTTAATTGGTTTGATAAATTTGAAATCATGCCGCCTGGTACTTGATTAACCAGCACGCGCGTATCAACACCAGTAAATTCACTTTCATATTGCCAATATTTTTTGCGCACATCTCTAAAATAAGCAGTGATTTCTTGCAGCTTAGCCAAATCAATACCCGTGTCGTATTCTGTGCCTTGCAAAGCTGCCACCATGCTCTCCGTGCTAGGGTGGCTAGCACCTTCGGCAAATGATGAGTTGCAAGTATCAATAACAGAAGCGCCATTTTCAACCGCTTTCATTAGCGCGATACTAGCGAAGCCACTTGTAGCATGGCTGTGCACATGAATCGGCAAGCTAACAGCAGATTTAAGTGCTTTCACCAAATCGCCCGCTGCAGTTGGCGTTAGCAAGCTGGCCATATCTTTAATGCCAATGCTATCGGCACCAATGTTTTCAAGTTCTTTTGCCATTGCCACAAAATAAGCAATATCGTGCACTGGGCTGGTGGTGTAAGACAGTGTGCCAATGGCATGCTTTTTCACTTTTTTAACGGCTGAAATGGCTTCACGCAGATTGCGCACATCGTTTAGCGCATCAAATACGCGGAACACATCAACGCCGTTATCGGCCGATTTTTGCACAAATGCATGCACAACATCGTCAGAATAATGGCGATAGCCCAGCAGATTTTGGCCACGCAATAGCATATTAATTTGGCTGTTAGGTAGGGCTTTGCGCAGCTTAGCAAGGCGCTCCCACGGGTCTTCTTTTAAAAACCGCACGCAGGCATCAAATGTTGCACCGCCCCAAGCTTCAATCGACCAAAAGCCAATTGCATCTAGCTGCTTGCAAATAGGCAGCATATCTTCGGTGCGTAAGCGCGTGGCAATCATTGATTGATGACCGTCGCGTAAAACTAGCTCAGTAATGTGTATTTTTTTGCTCATAATTTAAAGGCCTTCGTGCGCTGCAATTGCCGCCGATATTGCCGCTGCAAACAACTCTGGCGGCAGCTCGGTGGCGTAATTGGTTAATTCTGGGTGCGTTTCTACAAAACTGGTGTTGAAATCTGCATTTTTAAAATCAGGGTGTTTCATAATTTCTTGATAGTACGGAATAGTCGTTTTAACGCCATACACCACCATATCGCCCAGTGCGCGGCGACCGCGCTCGACTACGCTTGGCCAATCTAGCGCCCAAACAGTGAGCTTGGCGCACATCGAGTCATAATAAGGCGGAATTACATAGCCCGAGTAAATCGCCGCATCCATGCGCACGCCAGGGCCGCCTGGTGAATAATAACGCGTAATTTTACCAAAGCTTGGCAAGAAATCATTTTTTGGATCTTCAGCATTAATGCGGTACTCCATGGCAAAGCCACGAAAGGTAATTTCAGATTGTTTGTATTGCAGCGGCAATCCATAAGCAATACGAATTTGCTCTTGCACAATATCCACGCCAGTAATGGTCTCGGTAACAGTATGCTCAACCTGCAAGCGAGTGTTCATTTCCATAAAGTAAAACGTATTGTTTTGATCGAGCAAAAATTCGACCGTACCTGCATTTTCGTAATTAACCGCTTTGGCGGCTTTTACTGCCAATCCGCCAATATAATCACGCTGCGCTTGGCTTAATTGCGGCGAGGGCGCAATTTCGATTAGTTTTTGATTGCGGCGTTGAATCGAACAATCGCGTTCGAACAAATGAATCACATTGCCTTGACTATCGGCCATCACCTGCACTTCAATATGGCGCGGATGCACCACACACTTTTCTAAAAACACCTCAGGCTTTCCAAAGGCTTTGCTGGCTTCACTAATCACTCGGTCGTAATTGGTGAGCAAATCTTTTTCACTATCGCAACGGCGAATACCACGCCCACCACCGCCGTTAGTGGCTTTTAGCATCACTGGGTAGCCAATTTTAGCTGCTAATTTTACTGCTTCATCTAAATCGGCTAAGTTGCCATCTGAGCCAGGAGTACAAGGAATGCCAGCGCCTGTCATGGCTTTACGCGCTTCAATTTTATCGCCCATTTGGCGGATTACCGCTGCATTTGGCCCGATAAATTTAATGCCACGGCGCGCACAGATTTCGGCCAATTCAGGATTTTCAGATAAAAAACCATAACCTGGGTGTAGTGCATCGCAACCTGCAGCTACGGCCACATTTACAATATTATGCGCATTTAAGTAGCCTGCAACTGGGTCGGCACCAAGATTATAAGACTCATCGGCTTTTTTAACATGTAATGCATGGCGATCAGCATCGGCAAAAATTGCCACAGATTTAATGCCCATTTCGGAGCAAGCGCGTACAATACGCACTGCAATTTCACCTCGATTAGCAACTAGAATTTTTTTGAACACGAACAACGCCTTATTATTTGCTTACAAACCCATAAAGTATAACATGCAAGCGCGCTGTGAGCGATGTGTAACTTGAAAAAAGCAAGCCATTTACCCCATTTTTTGATGAACAAATATGCATAAATCATTGATAATTAATAACTTAGAGTTTGCGCAAAATGCGCTTGAATTAGATGAGACGATTGAGGCTATACAGCTGCCTAGATTGGCTGAATCGCTGATGCCAAATAGCGCGGCAACGATACAAATTAAGCTGCAGGGCGCTGGTAAACTGTTGCGCCATTTTAGCTTGCAATTACATGTAATAGCGGTGTTGCCTGTCATTTGTCAGCGCTGTTTAAACGAGCTATTAATGCCGATTAATTTAAAATTTTATTATTTACTCATTGAATCAGCAGAAAGTGCGCATGACGACGATGAAACCGACTGGCTGCTAATTGAGCCTGAAATGAATGTGCTGGATTTAATTGAAGATGAATTGTTGATGGCGATGCCGATTGCGCCGGCACATGACCATGATTGCAGTAAATTAAGTCTGCAAAGTGGTGAAAAACCGAATCCGTTTTCTGTTTTGAAAAATCTAAAAACCCAAAATCCTAAAAAATCCTAAAAAATCCTAAAAAATACTTAAGTAAAATTAATGACATTTAAGTTAAAAATGTTAAGTTTTGATTGTCAATAGCATGCAATTGCATTAAAATGTGCGCTTAAATTTAATAGTAGTTATACTTTTGGAGCATCATCATGGCAGTACAACAAAATAAAAAGTCACCTTCTAAACGCGGTATGCATCGCTCGCATGACTTTTTAGTAAACCCACCATTAGCTGTAGAGCCAACTACTGGCGAAACGCATTTACGTCACCACATTAGCCCAACTGGTTATTACCGCGGTCGCAAAGTTATTGCGACTAAAGGCGAATAATAAACCTTTTTGTAAGTGTTAACGTATACGCCGCGCCAAGCGCGGCGTTTGCACGTCTGACGCAAGCATTGTCAGCGGTTATATGTTAGTTTTGCGTTGACATTTCAGCCATAATTACATCTAATTCAATGATGGGAATGAATTGATGGACATCACAATTGCAATTGACGCGATGGGCGGAGATCACGGCCCGCACGTGACTGTGCCAGCAGCTTTAGCAGCACTCAAACAAGATAATCAACTTAATATTGTATTAGTTGGATTAGTAGACGCTATTCAAGCCGAGCTTAAAGCACACAAAGCCAGCACCAGCCCGCGCTTACGTATTCACCCAGCGACTGAAGTGGTGCTGATGCATGAATCGCCGCAATTAGCTTTAAAAAATAAAAAAGATTCATCTATGCGTGTCAGTATTAACCTAGTGAAATCGGGCGAGGCGCATGCCTGTGTTAGTGCTGGCAATACGGGTGCGCTAATGGCCACTGCACGTTTTGTGCTAAAAACCTTGGCTGGCATCGATAGGCCGGCTATTGCCTCTGCGTTGCCGTCAGAAAAAGGCAATACCTATATGCTAGACCTTGGTGCCAATGCGGATTGCACTGCTGAACAGCTTTTACAATTTGCAGTGATGGGCGCTATGTTGGTAAGCTGCGTAGAACATAAGCCAAACCCCACAGTAGGCTTGTTGAATATAGGCTCTGAAGACATTAAAGGCAACGAAGTAGTGAAGCAAACCGCAGAATTATTGCGCGCCAGCCATTTAAACTTTTATGGTAATGTAGAAGGTGACGACATTTTTAAAGGCACAGTTGATGTGGTAGTGTGCGATGGTTTTGTGGGCAATGTGGCGCTAAAAACTACCGAAGGTTTGGCACATATGATGGGCAAATTTTTAACGCAAGAATTTAAACGCAGTTGGCTGACTAAAATAATGGCGTTAGGCGCCATGCCAGTATTAAAAGCCTTTAAAAAACGTTTAGATCCAAGGCTTTATAACGGTGCCAGCTTTTTAGGTTTGCGCGGTATTGTGGTTAAAAGCCATGGCGGGGCAGATGCTGTGGCTTTTTTAAATGCAATTCATGTGGCTGTTGAAGAGGCGCGCAGCGGCGTATTACATCGCATTACGCAGCAATTAGAAATTGAACATATTCAGCCGCACGCATCGACAAGCTTTGAGAGTGACCCGCAATGAGCGCAATAAATACAACTAAAATAGTCTCTAAAATTGCGGGTACGGGCAGTTATTTACCTACAAAAATACTCAGCAATAAACAGTTAGAAACCATGATAGATACCACCGATGAGTGGATTTTTACGCGCACCGGTATTCGTGAGCGTCACATTGCAGCTGAAGGTGAATTTACCAGCGATTTAGCGCTGGAAGCGGCTAAAAACGCCATTACTAGTGCAGGTATTGATGCTAATCAAATTGATTTAATCATTGTCGCTACTACCACGCCAGATAAAATATTCCCCAGTGTGGCTACCATGTTGCAGCGCAAACTAGGTATTGCAGGCTGCCCAGCGTTTGATATTCAGGCAGTATGTAGCGGCTTTGTATATGCGCTAGCCACGGCAGACAATTTTATTAAAGCTGGCGCCGCAAAATGCGCGCTGGTAATAGGTGCCGAGACATTTTCGCGCATTACCGATTACAGCGATAGAAGTAATTGCATTTTGTGGGGTGATGGCGCTGGCGCCGTTATTCTATGCGCCTCGCAGGCCGATATACACGCCAAAGAAGGCGTGATTTCGACGCATTTGCATGCTGATGGCAATTACGAGAAAATGCTGCATGTGCCGCGCAAAACCGATGGCACGCCTGATACCGTTTTAATGGAAGGCAATGCGGTATTTAAAATGGCGGTGAATACGCTAGACCAAATTGTCGATGAAACGCTGGCCGCAAATGGCATGCAAAAAAGTGATATTGATTGGTTAGTGCCGCATCAAGCCAACATTCGCATTTTGCAAGCCACCGCCAAAAAGCTCGATATGGGCATGGATAAAGTGGTGGTGACGGTGGATAAACATGGCAATACCTCAGCCGCGTCTATTCCTCTGGCACTTGATGTAGCCGTGCGTGATGGCCGCATTAAGCGTGGCGATGTGATACTGATGGAAGCCTTTGGCGGCGGCTTTACTTGGGGCAGTGCCTTAATAAAATACTAAAATGTTCAATTTTTTACAGAATAAAACAGCCATATTTACTATTTCACT
>JANOYU010000121.1:0-24250 GCA_031429035.1 Methylophilaceae bacterium | reverse complement strand
TTTGCACAATTTGCAACGCCGTTATCGCGAAAGCGATTCATCTGCTGTGCGCGACGAGCTGGCTAAATACATCAACGCCGCCAGTTGCCCAGATTGCGCAGGCACCCGCTTACGCATTGAGGCGCGTCATGTAAAAGTGGGCGGGCAAAACATACATGACGTTTGTAGAATACCATTAAAGCAAGCACTTACTTTCTTTGAAACGCTTGAGTTACAAGGTGCCAAACTGGCGATTGCCGATAAGATTGTGACGGAAATTCAGAACCGTTTAAAGTTTTTAACCAACGTTGGTTTGGAATATTTATCGTTATCTCGTTCGGCCGAAACATTATCGGGCGGCGAAGCGCAACGTATTCGTTTAGCCAGCCAAATTGGCAGTGGCTTAACGGGCGTGATGTATGTGCTAGATGAGCCAAGCATAGGTTTGCACCAACGCGATAATGACAGACTGCTAGAAACACTTAAACGCCTGCGCGATATTGGCAATAGCGTGATTGTGGTGGAGCATGATCATGACGCAATTATGCAGGCCGATTATGTGGTGGATATTGGCCCTGGCGCAGGTGAGCATGGCGGGCAGATTGTGGCAGAAGGCACACCTGATGAAATTAAAGCCAACCCAAAATCTCTAACTGGCCAATATTTAAGCGGCAAAAAGCAAATTGAATATAAAAAAGCACGTACCAAAGCCGACCCAGCGCGCTGGCTAAAACTCACACATGCCACTGGCAACAATTTACGCAATGTGTCGGTAGAGATTCCCGTTGGGCTGCTTACGTGCGTCACAGGCGTTTCTGGTAGCGGTAAATCCACACTCATTAACGACACTTTATACCGTGTTGTGGCGCAGCATTTATACCGCAGTAACACAGAGCCCGCGCCGTTTGGCGAGGTGATTGGCCTAGACCATTTTGACAAAGTAGTGGATGTAGACCAAAGCCCAATCGGCCGAACTCCTAGATCGAATCCTGCCACTTACACAGGATTATTTACGCCAATTCGTGATTTATTCGCCGCGGTGCCAGAAAGCCGCGCGCGTGGCTACGGGCCAGGCCGCTACTCGTTTAACGTAAAAGGTGGCCGCTGCGAAGCTTGCCAAGGTGATGGCGTTTTGCGTGTTGAAATGCACTTTTTGCCCGATGTTTACGTGCCATGCGATGTGTGCAAAGGCCAACGTTATAACCGCGAAACGCTAGAAATTAATTTTAAAGGCAAAAATATTCGCGAAGTATTAGAAATGACGGTAGAAACCGCGCATGGTTTTTTTAGCGCGCAGCCGGTTATTTCGCGCAAACTAAAAACCTTGCTAGACGTGGGTTTGGGCTACATTACGCTAGGCCAATCTGCCACCACACTAAGCGGCGGCGAAGCGCAGCGGGTGAAATTATCGCTAGAATTAAGCAAGCGCGATACGGGCAGAACGCTATACATATTAGATGAACCAACGACTGGCTTGCACTTTGCCGATATTCAATTGTTGCTAGATGTGATTCATCGATTGCGCGATGCGGGCAACACCATTGTGATTATTGAGCACAATTTAGACGTAATCAAAACCGCCGATTGGCTGATTGACATGGGCCCAGAAGGTGGCGATGGCGGCGGCTTAATTATTGCAGAAGGCACGCCAGAAACCGTGGCAGCTAGCAAAAAAAGTTATACCGGCAAATATTTAAAACCGCTTTTAAACTAATATGGAATTTAATAGATGCTCTGCAGGCCTCATGGGTATTGGGCTGCAGGGCATTACTTATTTACTAGCTAATTATCTGTAATACGCATAGGCAAAAATTGCCAGCATACTTAGTGCAAGCGCTAACTTAATCGCCAAACCCAGCACAAAGCCCAAACCTGCCGCAATGCCAACAGTGGTTGCTTTAGTAGTCGCGTCTTTACTAGTATTTTTATGCGTTATCAGCTCGCCTATAATGGCACCGATGGCAGGGCCAATAATCAAGCCAACAATACCGCCAGCAATACCCACAATTGCGCCAATACCCGCACCCCAAAGCGCATATTTACTGGCACCGACTTTTTTAGCGGTAACTATTGAAGCAAAAAAATCAACTGCCCAAGCTGCGGCAGCAATTACGCCGATGATGACCATGGTTAAAATACTGACTTGTGCAAAACCACCATGCCAAGCGGCCAGCAGCAAGCCTGCAAACACCAACGGCACCCCTGGCAGCATGGGCAAAATAGTACCAGCAATGCCAACTACCACTAATAATATTGCAATAATTATTTGCCAATCCATTTAATTTCTCCTTAAGGCAGTTCTACCACTGGCATACCGCGCTGAATATTGCGCACACGGCGGTTTAAATAACGAGTGTTGCGGTGGTCATCATAAAACCTTGGGTTGGGCACCATAGCGGCTAGTTTGGCGGCTTGCGCACCATTTAAGCCCGCAGCGCTGGTTTTAAAATAATGTCGTGCTGCAGCTTCTGCACCAAATACGCCGTTGCCCCATTCAATCACGTTTAAATAAATTTCTAAAATGCGCTGTTTGGAAAGCATTTTTTCGAGCATCACGGTGATAATCGCTTCTTCGCCTTTGCGCCACGGCGTGCGCTTGCTGCTTAAAAACAAATTTTTGGCCAATTGCTGGCTAATAGTCGAGCCACCTGCAACAATTTTGCCTTTTTTAATATTTTTTGCGTAGGCTTTTTCAATGCCTTCCCAATCAAACCCTTCGTGGTCGTTAAATTTAGCATCTTCACTGGCAATCACTGCGCGTTTTAGGTGATTGGATATTTTGGTGTAACCCACCCATTTATATTTTAGCTCAGCGTCTGGCTTGGTTTCTTGAATAATCTCTAAACGGTCACTCATAAACGCGCTGCTAGACGGGTTAAATTTTATCCACCACACAATGTGCAAAAATATCCATAATTGATAAAGCAATACAAACAGCACAAACAGCACAAAAAAGCGCTTAAAAAGCCCTCCCACGCTCAATGAGGTATTTGGCGATTTGTAAAATAACCAACGTAACAATTTAATTATTTCTCAACATTGCTATCACTGGCGCAGTTTGCGGCCGCACACCACGCCACAAATAAAATGCCTGCGCAGCTTGCTCTACCAACATGCCAAGTCCGTCGGCTACTTGCGCACCATTGGCGCGCGCTTGCCCCATAAACGGCGTTTCGCGGCCATACATCATGTCGTAAGCTAAACAACCGTCAGCAAAAATAGAGTCAGGTATTGGTAACGCAGTATCAGTTAAGCCAGTAGAAGTGGCGTTTATTACAATATCAAATTGCTGATTTTTTAAATCTTCAAAAGTGCTAGCTACGCCTTGCCAAGCTTTATCGTAAGATTTACTCACCACTTTCTGCGCTTTATCTAAGCTGCGATTAGCTACAACAAGCATGCTTGGATGTTGCACTAATAATGGCTGAAATACGCCTTCAGCCGCGCCGCCAGCGCCTAGCAGCAAGATACGTTTAGCTTTAAATTCACGCTTCAAATTTACCGTAATATCTTCAATTAGACCGTCGCCATCCGTGTTGTGGCCAATAATGTCTAAATCTGCAAATGTCATTGTATTGACTGCGCCTGCCAACATAACTTGTTGTGAGCGCGTGGCGCTTAAATTAAATGCCTGAAATTTAAATGGCACAGTGATATTGGCACCTTTGTAGCCTTGTTTAATCAAGTCACGTACCGTTGCCTCAAAATCATCAAATGGCGCCAATACTGCTTCATAGGCCATATCCTGATTGGTTTGTTTGGCAAAAGCCGCATGAATTTGCGGCGATTTACTATGTGCAATTGGATTGCCAATGACGGCGTATTTGTCAGTCATTTATTAATAAACCTTCAATTGATCCAAGGCAGGCCTGCATGTTTCCAGCCGTTAATCAACGTGCGTTGTTTTTCGGCATTCGCTTCACCTTCAAAACCCTCAAGCATATTATAGGCTTTGTAACCCAGCGCACTAGCTACCATTGCGGCATTATGGCTACGGCCGCCTGTGCGACACATAAACACAATGGCTAGCTTTTTATCAACTTGCGCTTGTAGTTGTACGGCAAAATCGGCGTTGGCCACCATACCAGGATAAAACGCCCATTCTACGTGGTTAGCATTTGGCACACGACCTACCAGCTCAAGCTCGGCACGGCTGCGTACATCAACCAACACTGCAGCACCTTGCTGCAGCACTTCAAAAGCCTCTTGCGGCGTAAGCTCACCATCATAAGGCAGACTTTTTGTAGCAGCGCGCTGTTTTGCCACGCTTAAAATATCATTGAGTGTATTCATTCGCATCTCCTGGCTTCAGTTTATGTATAAATGCATGGTACAAATTATATCGCGAAATTAAGCGCTACAATATCAATCTAAAATTGCACCAAAACAGTGCTATTTTTTGTTGTATGCACATTTTTTGCACATACTATTTTGCAGGTATTTGCTAAGTGAATGACTAAAAAACGATTTTTGCTATTTTTTGCTGGCACAGTTCCTGCTAAAATATCGTGCTAATAAAGATTTGTATTAAATATTTATTTATTAATTCGTTTTGTCCAAATATTGTCTAGGGAGATTCTGATGTCAGTGGCTAAAGTAATGAAAATGGTAAAAGATAACGACATTAAATTTGTCGATTTTCGTTTTACCGATACGCGCGGTAAAGAGCAACATGTAACAGTGCCTGTTTCTGCCTTTAATGAAGAGAAATTTACTGAAGGCCACGCATTTGACGGCTCTTCAATTAGTGGCTGGAAAGGCATTCAAGCCTCAGACATGCAATTAATGCCAGACCCATCAACTGCCAATATCGACCCATTTTTTGATGAACCAACACTGATTCTAACTTGCGATGTGGTTGACCCAACCGATGGCAAAGGTTACGACCGCGACCCACGCAGTTTGGCAAAACGCGCTGAAGCCTATTTAAAATCAAGCGGCTTAGGCGATACCGCTTATTTTGGCCCAGAGCCAGAATTTTTCATTTTTGATAGCATTAACTGGTCATCTGACATGAGCGGTTCTTCTGTGAAAATTCACTCAGAAGAAGGCGCTTGGGCTTCTGCTAATACCTTTGAAGGCGGCAATACAGGCCACCGCCCAGGTGTTAAAGGCGGCTATTTCCCAGTGCCACCAGTCGATTCATTTCAAGATATGCGCTCTGCAATGTGTATGACACTTGAAGAAATGGGTATTCCTGTTGAAGTGCATCACCACGAAGTTGCTACCGCTGGTCAATGCGAAATTGGTACTAAATTTAGTACTTTAACGCAACGTGCTGACTGGACTCAAATGTTGAAATATGTGGTGCTAAACACTGCGCACGCTTATGGCAAAACCGCCACATTTATGCCAAAACCAATGGTGGGCGATAACGGCAGCGGCATGCACGTGCACCAATCTGTTTGGAAAGATGGCAAAAACTTGTTTGCAGGTAATGGCTATGCGGGTTTAAGCGAGTTTGCTTTGTACTACATTGGCGGCATTATCAAACATGCGCGCGCTTTAAATGCCATTACTAACCCAGGCACTAACTCATACAAACGCTTGGTGCCAGGCTTTGAGGCACCAGTAAAATTAGCGTATTCTGCTAAAAACCGTTCTGCATCAATCCGCATTCCATTTGTGCATGGCGAGAAAGCACGCCGCGTTGAAGCACGCTTTCCAGACCCAATTGCTAACCCATACTTAGCTTTTTCTGCCTTGTTAATGGCAGGTTTAGATGGCGTACAAAACAAAATTCACCCTGGCGAGCCAGCAACTAAAGATTTGTACCATCTATCACCTGAAGAAGATGCGCAAATTCCAACGGTGTGTTCTTCATTAGACCAAGCGCTTGAGTATTTAGATAAAGACCGCGAGTTCTTAACCCGTGGTGGCGTATTTACCGATGACTGGATTAACGCTTACATCGACCTGAAAATGGAAGAAGTAACGAAAATTCGCATGACGCCACATCCATTAGAATTTGGCATGTATTACTCTTGCTAAGCTAGCACGCACCAATAAAGTGCGTTTTTAATGGTAACAATTAAAAAAGACAGCTTAGGCTGTCTTTTTTATTGGCCTTCTATTTATACTGACTTTTTTAGTTATTAGTGTTGTAACTATTGCACATATGCTTATTCTAACTATTAAGGTCAACCATAATAGCCAATACTTCGTTGCTAACTATAAGAGTCTCATCTAAACTATTGCTATGACACAAAAATTTATTTTTACATGCATTTTATTGGCCACTTTTCTGTTGCCACAGTTAGCTTTAGCCGAAATTTACAAACACGTAGATGCAGATGGCAAAGTGACTTATTCTAACGTCAAAATTAAAGGCGCTAAAAAGCTCGATTTAGAGCCCGCAGATACCAACTTTGGTACCAGCGGTGCAAGTGATGGTGCGCCCACTAAACGAGCCCCAGCAACGCGTACAGCGACACCAGCAAGCTTTCCTAAGGTAGATACAGGCACGCAAAACCAGCGCGATGGCAAGCGCAAAGATATTTTACAAAGCGAGTTAGATGCCGAGATAAAAGCCCTAGAAGATGCCAAAAAAGCTTATGCTGAAGGCGCATCTAACCCAGAAACGTTTAAAAATAAAGATGGCCAAACCAGACGCAACGTACCTAAATTTGAAGAAAAAATGAAAACTCTGCAAGCCGATGTTGATGCACATCAACGTAATATAGAGTTGCTACAAAAAGAAATTAACGCTATCTAACCAATTTTTTTGATTCAATTTTAAGCCAGCTTAAAGCTGGCTTAGCTTTTGCTTAAACAACAGTAATGAAACTAGCAATCTACAAATTGCTATACAATCTTACAAAGTTAAGCTTAGATTATGGTTCAAAATATTCCATCTGATTACGCCGGTTTAGAGCACCTTGCCACAGCGGCCATGTTGCTTAACCAAGCGCATCAAATCATTTACGCTAACCCCAGTGCAGAGATTTTATTTGCGCTAAGTGCCACGCAAATTCATCACAGCCATATCTCAGAAGTATTTTTGCATTGCGAAATTTTGCAAATGGCCATCGACAATGCCATTAAAAACGATAGCCCATATCGCGAACACGAATTTGCCATTACCACCGTGCGCCAACAATCTTATGCAGTCACTTGCACGGTCACACCAGTTGAAATTGGCGAGGCAAAAATGTTGCTGGAGTTTCAACAGATGGATCAACAGCTACGCATTGCACGCGAAGAGCGCATGCTGATTCAGCAACAAGCCAATTCTGAGCTTTTACGTAACCTTGCGCATGAAATTCGCAACCCATTAGGCGGCCTGCGCGGAGCGGCGCAGTTGTTAGAACACGAGTTGCCAAACCCCAGTTTGCGTGAATATACGCAAGTGATTATTAAAGAGGCCGATAGGCTGCAAAGCTTGATGGATAGGCTTTTGGTGCCACACCGCGTGCCTAAATATGAGCCAACTAATATTCACGAGGTGCTAGAACGCGTACGTAGCTTGTTGCTGGCAGAATCACCAAATAACATAAAGGTACGCCGCGATTACGATACCAGCTTGCCTGACCTGATTGGCGACCGTGAGAAATTAATCCAAACCGTGCTAAACATTGCACGTAACGCGGTGCAAGCCATGCAATCAAATGGCACTCAAAATGCCGAAGTTGTGCTTAGAACGCGCGCTGAACGCCAAGTGACACTCTCTAAAAAGCGCTATCGGGTGGCGATTAAATTGCAAATTATTGATAACGGCCCTGGTATTCCAGTGGATATTCGCGATAAGATTTTTTACCCACTGGTGTCTGGCCGCGAAGGTGGCAGTGGTTTGGGGCTTGCGCTTGCGCAAACCTTTATTACGCAGCACCACGGCATGATAGATTGCGAAAGCCAGCCAGGCAACACTTGTTTCACCATTTTATTACCTGTTGAAAGTACTGTTATTAAGCATGCCATTATTCAACAATAACAAAGTTTAAAGAGAAAACGATGAAACCAATTTGGATTTTAGACGACGATAAATCGATACGCTGGGTGTTTGAAAAAGCGCTAGCCCGCACCGATTTAGAATTTAAAACGTTCTCTTCTGTGGCAGAAGCGCTAAATGCGCTTAACCGCGAGCAGCCACAAGTGGTGGTTAGTGATATTCGCATGCCTAATGGCTCTGGGCTAGACTTTTTGGCAGAGATTAAACAGCGTTATCCTGATATTCCAGTGATTATTATGACGGCGTATTCTGATTTAGAAAGCGCAGTAGCGGCGTTTCAAGGTGGTGCATTTGAATATTTGGCCAAGCCGTTTGATGTAGACCAAGCCATTGATGTCATTAAGCGTGCGGTAGAAGAAAGCATGCGTCAAGCAGTGGATAACGTTGTACTAGAAGAAACGCCTGAAATCATTGGCCAAGCACCAGCCATGCAAGAAGTGTTTCGCGCTATTGGACGCCTTAGTCGTAGCCACGCCACCGTGCTGATTAACGGCGAATCGGGAAGTGGTAAGGAGCTAGTTGCCAGCGCCTTGCATAAACACAGCCCACGCGCTGAAAAACCGTTTATTGCCATCAATACAGCGGCAATACCTAAAGATTTACTAGAAAGCGAATTATTTGGCCACGAACGTGGCGCATTTACGGGTGCCGCGGCTGCGCGACGTGGCCGCTTTGAGCAAGCCGATAACGGAACGCTATTCCTCGACGAAATTGGCGATATGCCAGCTGATTTGCAAACACGCTTGCTGCGTGTGTTAAGCGATGGCCAATTTTATCGCGTTGGCGGCCATCAACCATTAAAAGTTAACGTGCGTGTGATTGCCGCCACCCACCAAGATTTAGAAGAGCGGGTAAAACTTGGGCTGTTTCGTGAGGATTTATTTCACCGGCTTAATGTCATTCGTTTGCGCTTGCCACCTTTACGTGAACGCCGCGAAGATATTCCGCACCTTACTAAGCACTTTTTGGCGCACTCGGCCATGCAATTGGGCGTAGAGCCAAAACAGCTTTCAGCTGCAGCATTGCGTTATTTAACGGCGGTTAATTGGAGTGGTAACGTGCGCCAGTTAGAAAACGTATGCCATTGGCTTACCGTGATGGCGCCTGGCCAGAGCGTAGATGTAGCAGATTTGCCGCCAGAGTTAAAAGAAGATACGTCAAAATCATCTAGTGCAAGCTCATGGCAAGAAGCGTTGGCGGCTGAGGTGGCAGATGCGCTTAACCGCGGTGAGCAAAACGTGCTAGAGCCGCGCACCAAAGATTTTGAGCGGGTGATGATTGTTAAGGCCTTACAGCACACCGATGGCCGCCGTATAGAAGCAGCAAACCAACTTGGCATGGGGCGCAATACACTGACGCGTAAAATTCAAGAATTGGGAATAGACGAGTAAGCTATTTATAACATCGTGAAAAAATTAATGCTCTGTAACCCGCATAGATACTGGCTTGCAGAGCATCGAAATAATGTATTTAAATAAACAGTTATAGACTAGTACTAATTTACATTAAACCTTAATCGCATTTACCCGACTAATCGGAAACACGCTTTGTTTTTGCGCATCAATTTTATTAATAAAAAACACCTGCGCCAAGCGTGAATCTTGTAAGGTTTTACCGTAAAATTGGTTAGCCGCATGATAGTGCCTACCTTCGTAAATAATCAAGGTGTTATAAACATTATTCACCCGCACAATCTCATCAAACATGCTGTGGTAACCAGTATCCATGGCAATTTCTCCCGCTCTAAATCGCTTATCGTTATCATCTAACGCCTGCAGATATTTAGTCTCATCAAAAGTTTTGCTATGTTTAAATAGTGATGTGCCACTGTTTAAAGGTGCATCTGGGCTTAAATACAATACGCCAGCAAAAATGGTATTTTGATCAGTATGAATCACACCTTGGCTATATTCTTCAGTCACACTTTGAAAATTTGTAGATAAAGCCCAGCGCATATAATCATGCTCGGTATTATGAAATACTGATATTAACTTTTTACTTATTTCTGCATGTAAATTACTATCTAAATCAAATAAATCTTTGGTTCTGCTGCCTGGGTAAACATACTCTAAGTTTTGCCGCTCATGGCAAAAAGTATAATCTTGCGCCAGCGCAAACTTTCGAATCGCGTCAGGATTTTCGTAAAAATTTTCTATAATTGTGACTGGGTATAAATTCATATTATTATCGATACACTTCTTTTCTATTGCCAATTTTAATAACCAAAATCTTGATTTCGCCGTCATCAATATTTGCGATGATTCGATAATCTCCCACTCTATATTTCCAGTAACTATTTAACTTTGCACCCTGTAACGAAGAGCCAAGCGTTCTTGGGTCATCTAATGTAGCAAGGCGACTAAATAAAAAATTTAATATGCGCTTCGCAATTTGTTTATCTAGTTTTTTTAATTCCTTATCAGCTAGCGGGTCAAGCTCAATCTTCCATGCCATATTGCTTCATCACTTCTTCTAATGGAATCGTTTTGCTACGCCCAGCTTTAATATCAGTCATACGCTGCTCTGCAATATACAAATCTTCCATATCTTCTAAATATTCTAAAATAGCCTCACGGGCATAAAATGTTTTGGTACGCCCAGTGCTTTTAGCTAAGTTTTCCAACCTTGCTTCTATTTCGGCTGGCAATCTAATGGCTAACATATTAATCTCCTATTTGCTATACGTGTATATCATACGCTGGATTAACTTAATACACAATAAAAAACGGCAACCGAAGTTGCCATGATTACCTGTTTCAATTTAACGTCTTGCCACATACTGAATTCTAATTATTTAATTGAGTTCAAACGTGCACACCGAGCGGTATCAGCTGATTCCGTGCCATGCTGCGCATGCTTTCAACTACAGCACCTTCAAACGGTTTGAGCTCTTCCAATAAACGGAAAAAGAAATTTTGATTCTGATTAACTATACCATCAAACACATTTGATGCAATATGTGCTGGCATACCCACACTTTGCATTAGCTTTGTAAATACTTTCTTTGGTGAGCTTTTATCGTTGATACTTCCTACTACTAAGCAGCTTAAATGGATAGTATCTCCCTCAACTTTCAAGCTAGGTATATTAGTATTTTCAACTGTTTTAAATAAAGTAACAAAACGAGAGATTTCTATTACCTTTGAACCTAAATTAATACTTAACGCACCAGAAAATGAGTATGGCTTGGGTGTTGAAAAACGATAGCCTTGAAACATGAGTGCTGCATCACCTGCCATGCCATAGTGCAGCAATATTTCATCATTAAAATTTCCATAAATACCAATATTCGGAAGATATTCAAATGTTTTTTTACTTTGCTCATCATGATTTACCAGCTCTACCAATGGCATCAACACAAGTTGATCGTTAAATAATATTCGTCGAGAATTCTTGTATATTTCAAGGCTTGCTTTTCGACTTGGTTTTTGGAAAAAACTTGCACTTACACCATAACCTATTAACATGTTTTTAACCGACTCTGGAAGATCAAATAGGTCAGTTTGTACCTGCAGCATCTCCTGCATAAGACTGCCAGCTATGCCATAATCACGCTGATAATCTAGATAAAATGCCTTGGCCTCATTGTCCCAATTGCAATCGTCACTCAATATCAGATTCTCTTGTTCATCAATTTGTAACCACTCAGCTGGCACCAACAAATGTTTTGGCACCTCCATTTTAATAGGGCACTTAGGGTCTATTGGGAAAAGACCTCGCCCATAGATGCCTTCTCCTAGTTGAACATTTTCTACAATACCTCCTAAAGCACGGAAGCGGTCAATTGTTTTTTCCCATTTGTTCATACTTATCACCTTAAACTAACCACCCTCTAAAAAAAACGGCAACCTAAGTTGCCGTTTTTATTTGTTTTCTTAAACTAAACAGGGTAAACCCTGCGTAATTTTAGAAGAACATAATTGCGCCCAATGAGATAGTTTTTGCTTTACCATCTGAATCAGCAACAGTTTTGTTATCTACTTCATGTTTAGTTTGTGAATACTCAGCAACCAAATTCAAATGTTTTGTGATTGGATGATAAGCACCAAGTGTCCACATATTGTCTTTGATATCACGGAAGCCATCAACACCATTACCATCTAAAGTAGACTCGCCCCAGCTAGCACCCAATTTGGTACCAACACCCGGAAGAGTGTATGTAGCTTGAACATAGTATTGATCTGAATCACGGTCGTTACCAGTAGCATCAAAGCCATCAAACAACTGAATAGTTTGGCCGATACCAGAACCTTGGCCATAGTAACCAGTTAAACCAAAACCAGCTAGGTTTACAGTTGCACCAATATCCCATGCTGTTGCACGGTCATCAGTACCATTACTTGCAGCTACAGCTTTTACAGGATCAGCAACACCAGTTTTAGTATTAAATACGAAACCAGCTGGTGAACCAGCAGTAGCGCCTAAACCATCAACTTTTTGTGTAATAGCAGAAACCCAAACTTTACCACCAACATCGCCAGCCCACTCGTAACTTGCTTTACCTTCAAACGCTGGTGATGAACCACCGCGCTCTGAGTTTGAAGCACCGCCGCCAACTGCTGCAACTGCGTTCCAAGCTTGTGTTACGCCAGCTGTAAAGCTAAAGCCGTTCCAGTTTGGTGATGAGTAAGCCACTTGTGCTTTCCAGTCAGCATACATAAAACCAGTACCAATACGGCCTAGTGTTGTTGTGTTACCAGCCAATGAACCAGCACCTGAACCAACACCTAACAATGTCATGTCATTCAAAATAGCATCAGAAGCATAAATACCTAAATCTTTACCAACTTTGATAGAACCCCATGATTTATCGCCAAATGTTAAGAATGCTTGACGGTTTTCTTGCTGAGCTGATTGACGGCCACCAGCAGTAGTAGATGAACCTGGGTTGATGCTGATAGTGAAACCAACATCTAAATCGTTTTGACGAGTTTTACCAGAAACGCTTAAATAGTTAGGTAACAAGCCTGTAGTAATGTTTTGAATGCTATCAGATTTACCGCTACCTAGAGCTAAAGGAGCTGTACCACCTGCGTCACCGCTGAAATTTGTGTGTGTGTAGTAAGTGTTTACGATACCACCGATGTCTAATGTCCAATCACCAGCTGGAATCATGATGCCAGCGTTAGCGCTTGAAGCACCAGCCAATAAAGCTGCTGCAACTGCTAAATTTAATTTCGTTTTCATATATTTCTCCATGTTTTAATACTAAAAGTTATTACTTCTAATAAACTACTTTTTACTACTAAAATACTCTCGTTTTCAGTTCTTTAATTATGACTAATAAGTAGAACTAGAAACAAGAAAGTTCGCGAACTTCCCTAATACTTAAAATTTACATTTATTTACTAAGAAGGTTTGATTAGTATGCCAAAAGGTAGGTTTGCGGGGCAAGGTTTTTGTAGCTTTTTGCCACACATATATGCGAATGTTGTAATAGTACAACATTGAATAGACTTATGATTATATACATTGCGACGGGTAATTGTTATTGCGAGAAGTGAAGCGACGAAGCAATCCATTCAACGCAGCTTAAATGATACATCTTTACTTTTTTAACTTACAGTGCTTTCATTGCCACGGGCTCCGCCCTCGCAATGACAGGCGGCTAAAAATAATCCTCAACTGCAAATAGCCGTTTGTGCTCGCGAATGGCGAATCTATCTGTCATGCCGGCAATATAATCCGCCACTGCGCGCGCTTTATCGGTTTTGGCATACTCTTGAAACTCGTGCGGCATTAAGCCAATATCCGCCAAAAATACTGCAAATAACTCGCGAATAATACGCTCAGCTTTGGCAGACATGCGGTTGACTTTGTAATGCTGATATAAATTTTTGCGTAAAAATTGTTTTAGTGCAAGATTTTTAGCTGCCATTCCTTTGCTAAAGCCCGCTAGATAAGGCGCTTGGCGAATAGCGTTAATATTTTGGGGGCTTAAATTCTCAATATTTTTGCTGGTTTCTGTGCATAAATCGACCACCAAAATATTAATCATGCGGCGTATGGTTTCGTGTATCAGCCTTTTTTGCTCTAGCTTCGGGTATTTAGCTTTTACAATATCAAGCTGTGATGCAAATAACTCAACACTTTGTAGTTGCTCTATCGTTATCAAACCCGAGCGCAAGCCATCGTCAATATCGTGATTATTGTAGGCAATTTCATCGGCAAAGTTAGTCACTTGCGCTTCTAAACTGGGGCTGGTTTTATTGATAAAGCGTAAGCCTACATCGCCCAATTGCTTAGCGTTTTTGATTGAGCAATGCTTTAAAATGCCTTCGCGCAGTTCAAACGTACAATTTAGGCCATCAAACTCGGCATAACGCTGCTCTAGCTTATCTACCACACGTAACGACTGTAAATTATGCTCAAAACCGCCATAATTTTTCATGCAATCATTCAGTGCATCTTGCCCTGCATGGCCAAATGGCGTGTGGCCAAGATCGTGCGCCAGCGCAATGGCCTCGGTAAGGTCTTCGTGCAGTTGCAGCGTGCGCGCTATACCGCGTGCCAGTTGGGCGACTTCTAAGCTATGCGTAAGACGCGTGCGAAATAAATCGCCTTCGTGATTTACAAATACTTGCGTTTTGTATTCTAAACGACGAAAAGCGGTAGAGTGTATGATGCGATCGCGATCGCGTTGAAAAGCGTTGCGCGTTGGAGACTCTGCCTCGGGATGATGCCGCCCTAGCGAGATTTCAGGATTGGCGGCGTAAATAGATAACATCAAGCAATCGATTCCAGCGTTTGTTTAAGCTTATTTACATCGTAATCACCGGTAATGATTGCTTTGCCTATGCCTTGTTGTAGCACTAACCTAATTTTTCCATCCGCCACTTTTTTGTCTGCTTGCATTAAATCTAAGTACTTATTAGCCCCTAAATTGGGTGCCCTGAGAGGCAAGCTGCATGCGCTTAGTAGAGCATGCATTCTTTTAACTTCATCTGCACTTAACCAACCCATGCGCTGCGATAAATCGGCCGCCAACATGGTGCCAGCGGCTACCGCCTCACCATGCAGCCATACGCCATAACCCATGGCGTTTTCAATAGCATGGCCAAACGTGTGGCCCAAATTAAGTAGTGCACGCTCGCCCGCTTCGTGCTCATCTGCTGCCACAACCTCGGCTTTATTTTGGCAGCTGCGATAAATGGCATAGCTGATGACGGCTTCATCTAAATTCATCAATTTGGCGATATTAGTCTCTAGCCAATCAAAAAAATCTGCATCGCTAATCAGGCCATACTTAATCACCTCCGCCACGCCTGCAGAAAGCTCGCGCTTAGGCAGCGTTTGCAGCGTATGAATATCGGCCAGTACAAGCTTAGGCTGGTAAAACGCACCAATCATGTTTTTACCCAGCGGATGATTAATGCCAGTTTTGCCGCCCACACTAGAATCCACTTGTGAAAGCAAGGTGGTTGGCACTTGTATAAAAGGCACACCGCGTAGGTATGTTGCTGCCGCATAACCCGTTAAATCGCCAATCACTCCACCGCCAAGTGCAATCAGCGTCGTGCTGCGCTCGCAACGATTTTTAAGCAACGCATCATAGATTAAATTAAGCGTTTCACTATTTTTATAGGCTTCACCGTCGGCTAGAATAATCTCAATCACGCTAACACCAGCATCTTTAAGCGGCTTTGCCAACTTTGCTAAATACAAAGGCGCCACTGTAGTATTGGTGACAATTGCCACGCTTTTACGCTTTAAATATGGCAAAATTAGGGCTGGCTGATTAATTAAGCCAGCACCAATATGAATTGGGTAACTGCGATCGCCAAGAGCGACTTGTAAGGTTTGCATCATGTGGTTATGTTGGGTTCTTTTAATGACTTTTCAATCTGATTTAGTACATTGGCTACTGGGTAATTGCCAGTATCAAAAATTAAATGCGCGGTCTCTGTATATAGCGGGTTACGCTCGGCATATAGCAGCTCCAACTTAGCACGAATATCAACATTCTGCAGCAAAGGCCGATGCTTGTCGTGGCGCATTCTATGCCAAAGCTCATTTACATTGGCACGCAAATAAATCACTGTGCCGTTAGCTTTTAATAAGGCTCTGTTTTCTTCAGACAATATAGCACCACCACCAGTGGCCATAATAATATTATTTAGCTGGCTAAGTTCTTGAATAATTGCTGTTTCGCGCTTGCGAAAACCCGTTTCGCCTTCCAGTTCAAATATAGTGGCAATTTTTACGCCAGTGCGTTTTTCTATTTCGTGATCGGTATCATAAAAAAGCTTGCCTAAATGTTTGGCCAGTAACTTACCAATGGTAGTTTTACCTGCCCCCATTAACCCCACAAAAAAAATATTATCTTTTACAGCCAAAATAAAAAAATGCCCATCACGTAATGATAGGCATTTTAAGGCAATCTGATGTTTCTGTCAGGTATTGCTTAACGTAATCCCATACTTTCATCCATAATTTTTGGAGTAACGAAGATAAGTAATTCTGTCCTATCATCTTGCTTAGTTCTGCGCTTGAATACATTACCAATAATTGGCAAATCGCCAAAAAATGGTACTTTATCCACGTCATTACGCTCTTGCTGCTCATAAATACCTCCTAGTACCGCTGTTTCGCCGTTCGCAACAAGCACCTGCGTTAAAACGTTTTGTGTATTAATGGCTGGCCCAGCTGTTGTATTTGCACCTTGACTGTCTTTTCTAACTTCTAAATCCATGATGATCTTATCATCTGGCGTTATTTGTGGTGTCACTTCAAGACTAAGCTCAGCCTTTTTAAATGCAATACTTGTACCCCCACTTGCAGAATCTTGTGCATATGGTATCTCAACACCCTGCGCAATACGCGCTTTTTGCTGGTTAGCAGTGGTAACACGTGGGCTAGAAACTACTTTACCACGCTTATCAGATTCTAAAGCTGAAAGCTCAAGGTTCAGCAACAATCCTGCAGGTAATCTAAACAAACTTACAGCAAAGTTACCAAATGATCCAGTTACTGGTAAATTAGAGTTCAAGCCTCCAGTATTAGCTGTTGCAGAAGTTGTTGAGCCAGTGGCGGCGCCTGTATTATTAAGTGTTCCACCTATGCTCAAGCTATTGTTTCCAGGTGTAGTTGCACTTTGAACACCAAACCTTGCACCCAAACTTTTAGCAAATTTATCATCAGCTATCACTAGACGTGATTCAATCATCACCTGCTTGACTGCTACATCCGTTTTGTTAATAATTTCTTGAATTTCAGCCAATTTCTTTGCGGTATCTTGAATAAACAAAGTATTTGTACGTGGATCCATTACCGCACTACCACGTTTAGACAAAATGCTTTTATTTGCGCCCCCGGTAGAACCTCCGGTCCCGCCTGAGGTGCCTGAGCCAGTTAATATATTTTTAAAAGCCTCGGCTTTTTGGTAACGCAACACAAACACCTCTGTACGTAGCGGCTCTAAATCTTCAATTGCGTTAATAGCCTCTAACTGCGCCTTTTCTTTTGCAGTGACTTCTTCTGCAGGCGCTACCATAATCACGTTGCCAGATTTACGCATGGTTAACCCTTTGTTTTGCATGATTATTTCCATGGCTTGATCCCATGGCACATCTTTTAAGCGTAATGTTAAGTTGCCAGTCACAGTATCACTAGTGATAATATTTAAGCCTGTAAAATCTGCAATCACTTGCAACACAGACCTTACCTCAATATTTTGAAAGTTAAGCGATAATTTTTCACCAGAAAAACCAGGTTTATTGCCTTTAACCAGTTTATTAGGGTCTTCAACCACTTGGCGCACATCAATAATAAATTTGTTGTCCGCTTGGTAAGCTGATTGCTCCCAATTGCCTTTAGGCTCAATCACCATGCGGCCATTTTTACCTTGCTTCATAGTGTCTACATACAATACTGGTGTATTAAAATTAATCACATTTAAACGGCGTTGCAGCTCTGCAGGCACATCCGTATTAATAAAATCTACTGTAATTAATTTGCCTTTTTGTTTGATGTTAATGCCTGTGTTCGGATCAGATAAATCGACAATAATGCGGCCTTCACCATTTTTTCCTCGTGCAAAATCTACATTAGAAATTGCATGTTCTTGATTATTAACCGCGCGCGATTCTGCAAAACGGGTTTCCGTAGGCGTATTGGCGGTAGCAGCCTCATTGCCTTGCAAGGTAATAATCACGTCTTTACCGCTTAAAATAGTGTTGTAACCAACATTACGCGTTAAATTTAGCACCATGCGAGTACGGTCTTTAGCTTGTGCCAATGAAATACTTTTTAGCGCACCTTGTTCGCTAGGAATATTGCTTTTAGTTAGCGCGTTACCAACATTAGGAAAATCTAAAGCAATTCTAGCTGGGTTGTTTAATGTAAAACCTGCAGGTGGATTAGCGAGAGCCTGTTTTAACTTAACACGTATACTGACGCGACCACCAGAAAGTGCTGAGAAATCAATATTTTCAATATTATTTGCAAATTGAGTTTCTTCTGCTGCAAAAGCATTGCTAACCAAGCCCGTGCTTATTATTAGCAGCAGTGCAAAAAGTTTAGTCATTATTCTTGCCATGTTCATTCCAGTCATATTCATTCCAGTCATTATTCTTGCAGATTAATACTTGCGTTACGTTCTACCCAATCGCCTGTCAGGTCGTCTTGGACAATTTCTTTTACCACAATATCGCTCTCGTTAATTTGTGTGACTAAACCAAAGTTTGGCCCCACATAATTGCCCGTTTTAACTTGTTGGATAGTGTTATCGGGTGTTTTAATCAGCGCAAAGGTAGATTTGTTTTTGCTAAGCGAGCCCACATACTTCAAACTTTCAAGCGGAAAAGATTCTAAGGCTTCTTTTGGGCGATTAGTATTGGGCTGCAATGCACCGGCTTTGCTGAGCGCTTTACGCGCTTTAAATGGGTCCGACAATGTGCCATCTGCATTGTATTGCAATGGCGAGTAAGGTAACACCTCGGGTAACGGTTCTACGCCTTTGCCCATGTCAGTAGATGCGCTTGCCATAAATTTATCTAAATCATCGCCTTCGCCGCCGCTACAGGCCACTAACAGCACTACAAAACTTGCTAAAATCAACACCCTAACATTAAAGTGATTTACTATTGTACTGATCATTTTTGCTTAGCCTTCATTTCAGCTGCTCTTTTAGCCGCAATTTCAGAGGTATCTAAATAACGATAGGTTTTTGCTACTGCTTCCAAGGTCAGCACACTATCTTTGGTATCTTTAACTAAAGGTGCAATCGATAAATCATTCAAAGTCACAATGCGCGATAACTTAGAGATATCAGTAGCAAATGCGCCTATGTCGTGATAATTGCCTTTAATTTTAATTTGTATCGGCATCTCAGCATAAAAATCTGCCACAGTTTCTTGACCCGGTTTAAATAAATCAAACTCTAAACCACGCCCAAGGCCAGCTTGGTTAATATCAGTCAATAAACCATCCATCTGCGATTTATCGGGTAACTGCTTTAATAATGCACCAAATGTTTTTTCAATATCAATCATTTGCTGTTTATAAGCGTCTACTTTTACCGCCTGCGCTTTTTTAGCCAAAAACGTTTGACGTAATTCTTGCTCTTTAGATTTAGCCTGGTCAAGCTCTTCTAACTGAGGATTCCACAAAAACCAGTAACCTAAGCCAATTAAAATAAGCGCGACAATGCTTAGCAACACCAACTTAACTGGCATTGGTAGGCTGCCAGCATTTTTAAAATCTATATTATTAAAATCATCTAATTTCATTATTTGGCCCCTGCTTTACTCTTGTCGGGCGCTACTTCTGCTGTTTGAACTTTTAAGCTGACGTTCATGGTAAATTCATTTTGCTTAATATTATTCACTGTTAGCGATTTAATCTCGACCAAATTAGGTGATTCCATCCAATTAGACACGCTTAAATTACGCACTAATGTAGCCACCCGCGCATTGGTATCTGCCACGCCTTCTATGGTAATTAAATTACCTGCTTGCTTAATGCTTCTTAAATATAAACCTTCAGGCAACTGGCGGGTGAGCTCATCTAAAATCACTACCGATTGGCTACGGTTAGTTTGCAAGTTTTCAACAATTTGTTTGCGCTCAAGCACATTATTAATTTGATCTTTTAAATCTTTAATGTCAGAAATTTCTTTATCTAACGCACTAATAGCTGTTTCTAAACGAGTGTTTCTTTCAACCTGAGCATCGCGTTGCGAGCCCAAAAATTGCCAACCTAAAAACACTACTGCACAGGCAGCACCAGCTGCCATCAGCGCCATTAAACCAAATTCACGCTGCTTTTCGGCACGTTTTATTTGGCGATGAGGTAATAAGTTAATCCGCATCATATTAATCTACCCCGCGCATAGCTAAACCACAGGCAATAATAAGCGCTGGGGCGTCTAGGGCAGCTTGTTGCTGTTTAACTCTGCCACCAACCGACATACCCTGAAACGGGTTGGCTACTATCGTATTAACTTGTGTTCTATCTTGTACCATCACATCGACCGCCGGAATCGCCGCACAGCCACCTGCTAACACGATGTGATCTACGCGGTTATATTGCGTTGAACTAGTAAAAAATTGTAATGCGCGTGCCACTTCAGTTGATAAAGACTGCATAAAAGGTTGCAATACTTCGTTTTCATAACTATCTGGTAAGCCGCCTTTACGTTTAGCAATTTCGGCTTCTTCTACCGATAAGCCAAAACGGCGTTGAATTTCTTGCGTTAGTTGTGCGCCACCAAAAGCCTGCTCGCGCACATAAATCGATTTGTTATCGTGCAACACATTAATGTGCATCATTACCGCACCAATATCCACAATCATTACCGTTTGGTCTTTACCTGCGCCTGGCAATTGGCTAGCAACTAGGCTGTAAGCCGCCTCAGTTGCATAGGTATCTACATCCATTACCGTTACTTTTAGGCCCGCATCTTCGGCTGCAGCTACACGGTCTTCAATCTTTTCTTTTCTGGCAGCCGCTATCAACACCTCTACTTCATCTGGACTACTAGGCGCAGGGCCAATAATTTGAAAATCAATATTCACCTCTTCCAGCGGAAAAGGAATGTATTGATTCGCCTCAGCTTCTACTTGCGCTTCCATGTCAGATTCACGCATATCAGCCGACATGAGTACTTTTTTGGTAATTACTGCAGAAGATGGCAAAGCTAACGCGGCACGCTTTTCGCGTGAAGCCAGTAACTTCCAAGCCAGTTTTACCGCATCTGATACCTGCTCTAAACCAACAATATTGCCATCGGTGATGGCCTCTTTTGGAATCGCAGCAATAGAGTAGCCCTCAAGGCGATAACTGCCTTTACCAGCAGCAGAAAGCTCGACCATTTTCACGGCCGAGGTGCTGATGTCTACCCCAATTAATGGGGGGGTACTGTCATTAAAAAAATCGAATTTCAAATTAAAATTCTCTTTCAATATTCGTTAGTTACGCACAATAGCGATAATTTACATTAAATCCTAGCAACAAGTTTACAGCCTGTAAAGCGAATTATTATTTTAGAAGCCCACTTCATGCATATTTACAACAGATGTCGCTTTTTTAACACATTCTATATATTCAAAAACTTATACGGGGTTTTGGTTAATTGGCATTAGCTTATATACTGTTAAACTACTATAGTTTGTAATGATTTGTTTAATGTTAAAGTGTCTTTTATGACCCCAAAAAAGTGGTGGCATTTTTTGTTGTTGTTTGTGTTGGTTGCCAGCTTCACCGTGACAGCGCTGGCCGCATTAGCGGTTACGCTTATATACCCAAGCTTGCCTTCGCTTGAGGCGTTAACCAACTATCAGCCCAAATTACCGTTACGAGTTTACTCGGCCGATGGTGCATTGATAAGTGAGTTTGGCGAGGAGCGACGTGCATTTGTTAGCATTAATAAAGTACCAAAAGATTTAAAAGATGCCGTTTTAGCAATTGAAGACCGACGTTTTTATCAGCACGGCGGCATTGATACCAAAGGCGTTTTGCGCGCTATAAAAAATAACATTACTGGTGTCAGTCATGAAGGCGCCAGCACCATTACCATGCAAGTGGCCAAAAATTTCTTTACCATACCTGGTGGTAGGCGCACGATTGTCACAAAAATTAAAGAGGCTTTGCTGGCCTTAAAAATTGAAAAAGCGCTTAGCAAAGACCAAATTTTAGAGCTATATTTAAATCAAATTTATCTAGGTCAGCGTTCTTATGGTTTTGCAGCGGCCTCACAAGTCTATTTTGGCAAATCGCTTAGCAAACTCACATTGGCTGAATCGGCGCTGCTAGCGGGCTTACCCAAGGCACCTACTGGCTACAACCCTTATATTAACCCCAAGCGCGCTATTCAAAGGCAACACGAAGTGCTGCGCGACATGCAGCGTTATGGCTTTATTGACGAAACAAAATTTAACGCAGCAATGAAGCAGCCCATGAAATATAAATCGTCTAAATTATCCAAAGATTTAGATGCCGATTATGTGGCAGAAATTGTGCGCCAAATGTTGTACGAGCGCTATCAAGACGCCATTTATAGCAGCGGCTTAAAAGTGTACACCACCATTAAAAAAGCCAACCAAGAGGCGGCCAACAACGCAGTTTTATTGGGCATTTTAGAATATCAACGCCGCCAAGGTTACGGCAAGCCCGAAAAGCAATTTAACCTAAGTCTGCTCAATGGCACATCGCTAGAAGAGGGCATGCAAACGGCGCTGGCCGATATTGAAGAATATGGTGGTTTTATGCCGGCAATTGTCACCAGTGTTTCACCAAAGCTGGTTAATGTATTCACCAAAAAAACTGAGCAATTAGAGATTACTGGCGCAGGCTTAAGTTTGCTGCAAAAAAACTTGGCCGATAAAGATATAAATAATCACAAAATTAAAGTCGGTTCTGTAGTGCGTTTAATTAAAAGTAATGGTCAATGGCATATTGTAGAGCTACCTAAAGTAGAATCTGCCTTAATTGCGCTTAACCCTGAAGATGGTGCAGTGACCGCTTTAGTAGGCGGCTTTGATTACAAAAAGAATAAATTTAATCACGTGACACAAGCATGGCGCCAGCCAGGTTCTAGCTTCAAGCCATTTGTTTACTCGGCCGCCTTAGAAAAAGGCGTTACCGCAGCCAGTATTTTTAACGATGCGCCAATTATGATGTCTGCTGCTGAAAACGGCAGCAATAAAGTGTGGGAGCCTAAAAACTTTGACAAAAAATATGATGGGCCAATTAGATTGCGCACCGCGCTGACAAAATCTAAAAACATGGTGTCTATCCGACTACTGCAAAAAATTGGCGCGCGTTACGCACAAGATTACATTACAAAATTTGGTTTTTCGCGCAAAGATCACCCTGCTTATTTAACCATGGCATTAGGCGCGGGCAATGCCACACCGTGGAGCATGGCCAATGGCTATGCGGTGTTTGCCAATGGCGGCTACCGCGTTACGCCGCACATTATTAGCAAAATTACAGATAGCAACGGTAACATCATTGAGGAGCTACACTATCCACGTGCGCATCAAGATGCGCCGCGTGTGATTGATAGCCGTAATGCTTTTATTATGACATCCATGATGCGAGATGTGGTTTTGCGTGGCACCGCTACTAAAGCAAAATCGCTAGGCCGCCAAGATTTAGCCGGCAAAACTGGCACCACCAACAACCAAATAGATGCTTGGTTTGCAGGCTATAACCCCAAACAAGTGGCGGTTAGCTGGATAGGTTACGATCAACCACGTAGCCTCGGCAAAGATGAAACAGGCGGCAAAGCAGCGCTGCCCATTTGGATACGCTACATGGCAGTAGCCCTGCGTGGCATGCCAGACGTGCCTTACAACGCGCCAGATGGCGTAATGCAACTAAAAATAGATGGCGCAACAGGCGCGATGGTAAGTGAAGATGAGCCTGGTTTATACGAGTATTTTTACCATGAAAACCCACCACCAGAAATAGAGATGGTGCTGCCACCCATGGAAGACCCGACTGCGGAGGATTTTCCGATGCAATCGATACCCGATAATATGCTGGATAACCCGTTGCAACCGCAACCACCAGATTTACCAACAGAACCGCAACAGCCACAAAGCGAAAGTGTTAAAGCAGATGTGCGCCCTAGCCAGCAAGCCAACACAAAGCCTAGCAGTAGCGCTAATGCCACCAATGCCGCTGCTCGCGCCATGAATCCTTCAGGTTTTTAATTTAAGTTGCACTTTAAAAATTTGAATCATGAAAAATTTGAATCATGTCACGCGAAAACCTAGATCATGTTCGGCAATTAATCGCCCAAAAAGCCGCCCAAATGATGGCCGAAGATGGCATTAACGACTTTGCCTATGCCAAGAAAAAAGCGGGTAAACAACT
>JANOYU010000120.1:0-1628 GCA_031429035.1 Methylophilaceae bacterium | reverse complement strand
ACTCAAAGTGATTTTCAATATTCCTTCAGCCTTTAGTGAATATTGTTTTACTTTTTATAAACTTAAAATTTTCAAGGCGCACTTAATGAACAACTATCTTTTTACTTCAGAATCCGTTTCTGAAGGCCATCCAGACAAACTTGCAGACCAAGTATCAGACAGCATTTTAGATGCTATTTTGGCACAAGACCCCACCGCGCGCGTAGCTGCCGAAACTTTAGCCAACACAGGTTTAGTGGTGCTGGCAGGCGAAATTACGACTACTGCGAATGTTGACTACATTAAAGTCGCACGCGAGGCGATTAAGCGCATTGGCTACGATAATACTGATTATGGTATCGACTATAGAGGCTGTGCCGTATTGGTAGCTTACGACAAGCAATCGCCAGACATCGCGCAAGGTGTAGATGGCGCACATGACGACCCTCTAGACCAAGGCGCTGGCGACCAAGGTTTGATGTTTGGCTATGCAGTGAACGAAACACCACAGCTGATGCCATTGCCCATTTGGCTAAGTCACCGCTTAATGGAGCGCCAAGCGCAATTACGCAAAAATGGTGTTTTATCTTGGCTACGCCCAGATGCAAAATCTCAGGTCACAATTAAATATGTCGATGGCAAACCAGACAGCATCGACACCGTCGTGGTTTCTACGCAACACGCGCCAGAGATGGATTTGCAGGACATTCGCGAAGCGGTGATTGAAGAAATTATCAAACCGATGTTGCCAAAAGAGCTGATTAAGGGCGAGATTAAATATTTAGTCAACCCGACAGGGCGCTTTGTAGTTGGCGGCCCACAAGGCGATTGCGGCTTAACAGGCCGTAAAATTATTGTGGATACTTACGGCGGCGCAGCGCCACATGGCGGCGGTGCATTTTCGGGTAAAGATCCATCAAAAGTCGATCGCAGCGCGGCCTATGCAGCGCGTTATGTGGCCAAAAATATTGTGGCGGCTGGGCTGGCCGATAAATGTATGGTACAAATTAGCTACGCCATCGGCGTGGCGCGGCCGACATCGATCATGCTAGAAACCTACGGCACAGGCAAAATTTCAGACGAAAGACTGACGTCAATAGTGGCTGAGCATTTTGACTTACGCCCAAAAGGCATCGTAAAAATGCTCGATTTACTGCGCCCCATTTACACCAAAACTGCTGCGTATGGCCATTTTGGTCGCGATGAACCTGAGTTTACTTGGGAGAAAACTGATAAGGCTGCGGCTTTGAAAGCGGCAGCAGAATAAACAAATTTAGCAGTTAATTATTAGTATGCCCTGCAAACCAATATCCATGAGGCTTGCAGGGCATTGTTTTTTACACGTATTAATTACTTCATTTTCCCAGCTCATTTTTCGAGCGCGATTTTGACAATCTGAACCAATTCGCTATAATGCGCTCTATTAAGCAGTAAAAATTAACCGAGGAACGTTGCGAAGCTTTTTCTTAAAGCTCTAGGCTCGGTTAGGGAGACGAAAATCTCTCAAACGGCGTTCACCTAATTATTTAACCGTGCCAGACACGGGAACTGGGTGAACAAAACGCCGAATACGATGTTAATTAAACATTCTTCCGTTTGTTCTAAAATTTCCATTCCCTGCTGGTTACAACTTTTCATTATTTTAGGAA
>JANOYU010000119.1:0-11108 GCA_031429035.1 Methylophilaceae bacterium | reverse complement strand
ATATAATCAAGCTAAAAGTTTTGTGGCACAAGATAAATCGCGACCAGTGCCTTTGCATTTAAGAAACGCGCCAACCAAGCTGATGAAAGAATTAGATTACGGCAAAGAATACCGCTACGCACATAACGAGCCAGAGGCTTATGCGGCAGGCGTAGATTACTTTCCAGATGAGCTTTATGAAGGTAAAAATGTACCGCCGCAGTTTTATGCGCCCACGACTCGCGGCTTAGAAGGTAAAATAAGCGAAAAATTAGTGCACCTTAAAGATTTAGATAAAAAAGCGAAAAAGTAGAGAATAAATGTTAGATATTCAGCAATTAAGAAATGATTTAGACGGGGTGTTTGCGCGCTTGAAAGCGCGCAAGTTTGACTTTCCTGCAGAAGAGTTTACCAAGCTGGAAGCTGAACGCAAAATCATACAAACCAATACTGAGGCGCTGCAAGCCAAGCGCAATGCGGCTTCTAAGAGCATTGGTTTTGCAAAATCCAAGGGCGAAGATGTCAGCGTAATCATGGCAGAAGTGGCTGGTTTAGGTGACCAACTTAAAGCACACGAAGCACACTTAGCTGACATTCAAGAGCAACTAAAAGATTTGATGTTGAATGTGCCTAACTTGCCACATGAAAGTGTTCCTGCTGGTAAATCTGAGACTGATAACGTGGAAGTGCGTAAAGTTGGTACGCCGCGCACGTTTGATTTTTCAATTCTTGATCACACTGATGTTGGTACACCACTTGGACTTGATTTTGATACGGGTATTAAATTATCTGGTACGCGCTTTACTTTTATGCGCGGCCAAATCGCAAAAATGCACCGTGCTTTGGCACAGTTTATGTTGGACACGCAAACTGAACAACATGGCTACGAGGAATGCTATACGCCGTATTTGGTAAATCGGGAAACTTTGCTTGGTACGGGACAGTTACCAAAATTTGAAGAAGATTTATTTGGTGTATATGCAGGAGGTGATCGACCAAAAGGCTTGGATCCTGTTTGGCAACGTGCTTTTGGGGCAGATGTTTTTGTGGCGGGAAAAGATGTTGATATTGACAAGGCTACAAACATAGACGACACCACAATGTTTGATATTCGGCCAAGATTGCTGTATCTAATTCCCACCTCCGAAGTCACACTCACCAACACTGTGCGTGATGAAATCATCCCGTTAGAAGCCTTGCCAATCAAGCTAACTGCGCACACGCCATGTTTTAGAAGCGAGGCGGGCAGTTATGGCAAAGACACCAAAGGCATGATTCGCCAGCACCAGTTTGACAAGGTCGAGATGGTGCAAATTGTGCACCCAAGCAAGAGTTACGAAGCGCTAGAAGAGATGGTTGGCCATGCTGAAAATATTTTAAAAGCTTTGGAGCTGCCGTATCGCGTTGTTTCGCTTTGCACGGGCGATATGGGCTTTGGCGCAGCTAAAACTTACGATTTAGAAGTGTGGTTGCCTGCACAAAATACTTATCGCGAAATATCCAGTGTAAGCAACTGCGAGGCATTTCAAGCGCGGCGTTTGAGCGCACGTTTTAAAAATGCACAAGGCAAAATGGAGTTTGTGCACACGCTGAATGGCTCTGGCTTAGCAGTCGGGCGCACGTTGGTGGCTGTGTTGGAGAATTATCAAAATGCCGATGGCAGCGTGACGATCCCTGAGGTGCTGCAACCTTACATGAATGGTTTGCAAAAATTAAGTTTGGCATAAATCAACTACTTGAAAAACGATACGACTTGAAAAACGATACGATAAAAACTATATGATGAAAATTAAATGCTCTGCAAGCCAGTATCTAAGCGCCCTGCAGAGCATGTGCTTGAATGCCGGGTTTTTAAAATCAATAAAACAGATGTTTGCCACTAATTGCTGGCTATTTTGTAGGTTTCGTTACTAGGGTTGTGCGCAGGCTGGTAGCGTAATAAAATATTGTGGTAACTGCGAATCGATTCTACAAAAATCACCGGCGCGCCGCCGCTGCAATAGCCATATTTGGCGTTAACGTAGTAATCTGGGTTGTTCAACATCACTAAGGTTTTTTTCACATCTGCCCAACTATCGGGGTTAAGCTTCAAGCGTTGCGCCAACACGCGCGCATCTTCTACATGCGCATAACCAATATTGTAAGAAGCCAATGCCATATAAGTGCGGTCTGGCTCGGGAATACGCTCTGGAATCGTATCTACCAGCAGGCTAATATATTTTGCACCTGCAGGTATGCTTTGTTTCGGGTCTAGCCTGTCGCTTACGCCCATTTGGTCGGCAGTGGCTTCTGTCAACATCATCAAACCACGCACATTGGTGGGCGAGGTGTTAAAGGTATCCCAGTGCGATTCTTGATAGCTAATGGCCGCCAATAGGCGCCAATCAATGCCTGTAATTTCTTGTGCCTGTTTAAACAAATGTTTGTATTTTGGCAATAATTTATTGCTGTTCACTAAAAATGTTTTAATATCTAGCTGATTTAAGCGCTTTGCATTGCCATGATAGCGATCAATTAAATTACGCAAAGTACCGTTGTTTTTAATTTTGCTAAAAAATGCATTGGCTTTTGCCAATAGTGCAGGGTCAGTATTTTTACCTAGTGCCCAAGCTATTTTTTCTGGCTCGCCAATGGCAAATGCCACACCTAAATTAGGGTAATAATTTTGCAAAATGGCAATTAAATGGCTGTCGGCAATGGTGTAATCAATATCGCCATTGGCTAATTCAATCAACAGTTTTTCAGAGTTGGCATTATGCCGCTCCTCCCAAAACAAGCTTGGTTCTTGCGCGTGTAGTTGGCTTAAGCGCTCTGCAAAGCTAGTGCCTGCGGGTACTGTAATATTGCTGCCGATTAAACTTTTTAAATTTTTTGCTGGTTTGCTATTTTGTGTTTTGTTATACACCACTTGTTGCTGCACGTCTTGATAAGGCAGGCTAAAATCAATGCGCTTTTTGCGTGGTTCCGTCACAGTAATATCGGCTGCGGCAATATCTGCCTTACCGCTTAATAAATTTGGCAATACTTGATCAATATGGTTTTCGACAATAAATTTAAGCTGTGTGCCATCATCAAGCTCTTGCACAAATAATTTAGCTAAATCGTACTCTAGCCCTGCAAATTCGTTGTTGCCATTGACATAATAGGTATTGGGGCTGTTCATGGTGACAAAAGTAATGACTTTGTCATTTTTAATAGCTGGCGCTACTGGCTTGGCTTTTGGCGTATCACTAGGCTTATCGCAGCCAATAAATAGCAAACAAAAAGCCAGTAAAAAACTTGTTAATATTGGGGTGTTAAATTTAAACAAACAATACGCCTTAACTTAAGCCCAGCGCTCTTCAATACTGCCATTGTCAGCAATCAGTACGCAGCTACTTAAGCCATAAAATATGCCATGTTCTACTACGCCAGGCGTGTTGTTAATAAGCTGATTAAGTGCATTTTCAGAGATGGATTTATCGAAAGTCATATCCAATACCAAGCTGCCGTGCGATGTCACAGTTAAGCCATCTTTGGCCACATTTTGGCGCAATTCTCCTACGCCACCAGCGGCTTCTAGGTTACGTTTAGCGGCTTTCCACGCCACTGGCATCACTTCAATGGGGATTGCGAAGTTGCTGCCAATACGCGGCACTAACTTACTTTTATCGGCGACCACGAGGAACTGTTTAGCTGCTTTGGCCAGCAGTTTTTCTAACACTAAATCGTAACCACGGCCTTTTAGCAGTGTCATATCTGGGGTAATTTCATCGGCGCCATCTACATACAAATCTATCTCTGAAACTTGCGTTAAACCAATCACATTTAAGCCCAAACTTTGCGCCTTAATCATGCTGATATTTGAACTGGCGATGGCGGTGACTTTTAGATTTTCTTCAAGCTGGCGACGCGCCAGCTCTTCAATAAAATAGTTAGCGGTAGATCCAGTGCCTAATCCCACTAGCATGCCACTTTTGACGTATTTGGCAGCATGAATCGCCACTGTGTACTTGTCGTTGATAGGTGCTGTTGCCATTAGAATAATCCCCTAAACTATATTTTTATTTTTATGAAAGTGCTTAAATGGTATTGCGCGCTTACGGTTATAATAGGCAAAATTCATTTTTAAACCAAGTCATTTTCAAGTCTATCTATGCAGTTATCCGTGCCCTCCGTCGGCCAAAAAAGTCGTTTCTCTTATGCTGCCAATGGCTTAGATAGCTTAGCTCTAGCATCACTTGCATGTCGCCTAAAAACAACAATTAGCACAACACTTATCTCAACAACTGGCACAACACAAACCAAGCAAAAAACGCCGTTGGTGATTATTGCTGCGAATGCGTTTGAG
Organism: Methylophilaceae bacterium; assembly: GCA_031429035.1. Classification (GTDB taxonomy): domain Bacteria; phylum Pseudomonadota; class Gammaproteobacteria; order Burkholderiales; family Methylophilaceae; genus Methylotenera_A. The sequence continues at coordinate 6,799 of JANOYU010000119.1, read as the reverse complement.
GCGCAACGATTGTTAGAAGAGCTGCCTTTTTTTGCGCCAGAGTTGGTAGTAAACCTGCTGCCCGACTGGGAAACGCTACCTTACGATGTGTTTTCGCCACATCCCGATTTAATCTCTGAGCGGCTTGCCACGCTATACCAAATTAGCCAAAATTTGTGTGATGTGGTGATTGTGCCTATTGCTACAGCGTTGATTCGTCTGCCTGCAGTGGCATATTTGGCGGGGCACAGCTTTATGCTGGCGAAAAAACAAAAACTAAACCTCGATTCGCTGCGCCATCAATGCGCGCAAGCGGGCTATCACCATGTATCGCAAGTGATTTCGCCGGGTGAGTTTAGTGTGCGCGGCGGGCTGATTGATTTGTTCCCCATGGGTAGTGTGCTGCCGTACCGCATTGATTTATTTGATGACGAGATAGAAAGCATCCGCACTTTTGATGTGGATACGCAGCGTAGCCTTTACCCGGTGCCAGAAATTAGGCTATTGCCTGCGCGTGAGTTTCCACTAGATGATAAAGGTATTGCCACCTTTAGAAGCAATTTTCGCGAACAATTTGAGGGTGACCCGCAACGCGCGACTATTTACAAAAATGTCAGCAAAGGCGTGGCTAGTGGCGGCATAGAATGGTATTTGCCGCTGTTTTTTGAGCAAACCTCCACTTTATTAGATTACCTACCAGACAATACAGTCATTTGCTTGCATGGCAATAATGACAAAGCAGCGCAGCAGTTTTGGGCCGATGCTAATTCGCGTTATAGATTACTGGCACATGACCCTGAGCGGCCGATTTTAAAGCCCGATATTTTACTGATTAAAACAGACGACTTTTTTGCACAAACGCAGCGCTTTGCGGTGCTAACACTAGCACATGAATCTGGCGCTGTGTTACCTGCTTTAGATATTGAAAGACGCGCCGAGCAGCCTTTGCATAAGCTACAAGCCTTTATCCATGCGGCGACTATAGATTCAAAATCTAGCGATGCACAAAAGAAGAGGCTATTAATTACGGCTGAAAGCCTTGGTCGTCGCGAGACAATGTTGCAACTATTTACCGAGCATGGCATGCATGTAGATTTGTGCGAGACGTGGGCAGATTTTAACGCCAGTAACGCGCCAGTGATGTTAGGTGTATCGCCATTACATGCTGGTTTTAGCGATGACATCACATTAATTACCGAATCTGAATTGTATTCTGGCACTGTGCGCCAGCAGCGTCGGCGTGAGAAGGAAAAAGCGCGCAACACCGAGGGCATGCTCAAAGATTTATCTGAGCTGCACATTTCAGACCCAGTAGTGCACGAGCAGCACGGCGTAGGGCGCTATAAAGGCTTGATGAATTTAGATTTTGGCGAAGGCGAAACCGAGTTTTTGCTGCTGGAGTATTTTGGTGACGATAAGCTCTATGTCCCTGTTTCGCAGCTATTTTTAATTTCACGTTATTCGGGTGGCCCGCCAGAAAGTGCGCCGCTACATCGCTTAGGCTCTGGTCAATGGGAAAAAGCTAAGAAAAAAGCGCTCAAACAAATCCGAGATACGGCGGCAGAGTTGCTCAATCTTTATGCCCAGCGTGCTTCACGGCGTGGCCATGCGTTTACCTTAAGCTTAAAAGATTATGAAGCATTTTGTGAGGGCTTTCCGTTTGAAGAAACACCAGACCAATTAGAAGCCATTGAGAATGTGATTAAGGACATGCAATCAGGCCGTCCGATGGATCGGCTGGTTTGTGGTGATGTGGGTTTTGGCAAAACAGAAGTTGCGTTGCGCGCCGCTTTTGTGGCGGTGATGGGCGGCAGGCAAGTCGCAATACTGGTACCCACCACATTGCTGGCAGAGCAGCATTATCAAAACTTTTGCGACCGCTTTGCCGAATGGCCAATTAAAATTGCTGAAATATCGCGTTTTAGAAGCGCCAAAGAAATCGCCGAAGCGCTTGATGGTTTAAAAACAGGCAAAATTGATATCATCATCGGCACGCATCGGCTGATTCAAAAAGATGTGAAATTTAAAAACCTAGGCTTGGCCATTTTAGATGAAGAGCACCGCTTTGGCGTGCGCCAAAAAGAGCAATTAAAAGCTTTGCGGGCAGAAGTGGACGTGTTGACGTTAACAGCCACGCCGATTCCGCGCACGCTCAGCATGGCGATGGAAGGCTTGCGTGAATTTAGCGTGATTGCCACGCCACCACAAAAACGCCTTAGTATTAAAACTTTTCACACCTATTACAGTGACGGCATTATTCGCGAGGCAGTGATGCGCGAATTTAAACGCGGTGGCCAAGTTTACTTTTTGCATAATGAGGTCGATACCATTTTTGTGCAAAAAGAAAAACTAGAGAAAATCGTGCCTGAGGCGCGCATTGCCATTGCTCATGGCCAATTGCGCGAGCGCGAGTTGGAACACGTAATGCGTGATTTTTACCAGCAGCGCACAAACATTCTGCTGTGTACCACCATTATTGAGACTGGCATCGACGTACCTACCGCCAACACTATTATTATGAACCGCGCCGATATGTTTGGCTTGGCGCAGTTGCATCAATTGCGCGGTCGCGTTGGTAGAAGTCATCACCAAGCCTATGCCTATTTGCTCACCGATGAACACCGGAAAATCACGCCACAAGCGCAAAAACGCTTAGACGCGATTCAACTGTTAGAAGATTTAGGCGCTGGCTTTCATTTGGCCATGCACGATTTAGAGATTCGTGGTGCGGGCGAGTTGCTGGGTGATTCGCAAAGTGGCGAGATGCAAGCGATTGGCTTTCAACTGTATTCTGACATGCTCAACCACGCGGTAAAACAGCTTAAAGCTGGCAAAGAGCCAGATTTAGACTCGCCACTGGGCGTGACGACTGAAATTAATTTACACGTGCCAGCGCTGCTACCTAACAACTATTGCCCCGACGTGCATGAGCGCTTAGTGCTGTATAAACGACTTGCTAACGCTAGTAATGATGATGAGCTGGACACGCTGCAAGAAGAACTAATTGATCGTTTTGGCTTGCTGCCAGAGCCTGCCGAAGCGCTGTTAGCATGTCATAGATTGCGCATAGCCGCTAAACCACTCGGCATTATTAAAATTGATGCGTCAGATGCGGCGATTCAGCTACAATTTAATATCAAAGCAGACCTAGACCCAATGAAACTGGTGAGTTTGCTGCAACGCGACCGTCGCTGCCGTATGAACGGCCCAGATAAACTGCGTGTGACAGTGCAATTAGGTAGTTTTAATCACAGAGTTGAGTTGGTAAAAACGCTATTAAAAGAATTTAGTTAAAAAAATATCTAGAGAGAAAAAACGATGCTACAACAACTAATTACCGCAGTGGCCACTTGGATTTTAGGCATCATATCTAGCATGCATTACGGTGGAATTGTGTTGCTTATGGCGATTGAATCGGCCTGTATTCCACTGCCGTCTGAAATCATTATGCCATTTGCAGGTTTTTTGGTTAGTAAAGGTGAAATGACTTTATTTGGCATTGCTCTGGCAGGTGCCATTGGTTGCGTGGTGGGGTCGATTCCCGCCTATTATTTGGGCATGTTTGGCGGTAGGCCGTTGGCAGACAAATACGGCAAATATGTATTGATCAGCAAAAAAGATTTAGATATGGCAGACCGCTGGTTTAAAAATCGAGGCGAAATTATTATTTTTATTGCACGTTTGCTACCTGGTGTGCGCACGTTTATTGCCTTCCCCGCTGGTATGGCGCGCATGAATATGTCAAAATTTATTATTTACACCTTTGTTGGCTCGTTTATTTGGTGCTGGGCGCTAGGTTATATTGGCATGAAGGCGGGCGAAAATTGGGAGCAATTAAGCGTGTATTTTCACCAATCGCATTACGTGATTATTGCTGGCGGTTTGGCTTTTGTGGGCTGGTACGTTTGGCACCATTTTAAACAAGACTAGTTTAAGCAAGATTTGTTTGGGTAAAGTTAGCTAAGCCAGTTCTACTAATTTAGCTAAATTTAAGTAGAACACCGCAGTTTTAATGGGCAAGTTTTCTTGCTTAAACAGCGCTGTATAGCGCTCCAGTTGTAGCTTGTGGGCTTGTGCGGCAGGGTTTGCAGTGGCTTCTGTCACATCTAAACCCAGTTTATAATCAATAATCCAACGTACGTTATTTTCCACAAAGGTTAAATCGATACGTTGTTCTTTTTCACTATTTTGAATGCTTAATTCTGTTTGCAGCGTTGCCCTAGAAGCCAATATCCATGCGCCTTGTGGGCTGGCGATTGTACGTTTTAGGGCGTTCACAAGTAGCGGCACTTGTTTTTCGACTTCGTTTTTAGCGTAACCACGTTGCAGCAACCAAAACATCATGCTCTGCGAGCAAGCATCCATGCGGCTTACAGGCCATTGTGCTAAGCCATTTTTTGCGATTGATTCCATATATAAATGTGCAAGTGAGCCGCAATCGGCGGCTATATTTGGCGTTACATTTTGTGTTGGTGGGTGGTTCTGAAATTGAATTGATTCATGACTCACCACGAATGGCGTTTCAGTTTGACTGCTTTGCAAAACAGCAGGTATTTGCAACTGTTTTAGCCGCACCAATTGCGGCGTAAAGTTGGTAATGTCGCCTTCAATCTGTTCTGTTTCCTCATCAGTATCAATCGTATTTAATTTTGCATCCTCAAAATAACTGCTCACCGCAGGCCATAACAAGGCCAAAGGTGAATTGCTGGCTGGTTTAATTTCATCTTTGCCTTCTGTTGCAAAGCCTACTAAATGTAATTTTCGCTCAGCACGGGTGGCCGCGACATACAGCACGCGCGCGTCTTCGTTAGTATCGCGTACGCTTTCGCGCGTGGCTAAAAAATCATATACGCTTACTGTGTCATCACGTGCACCTTTGGGAATAAACGGCGCAGCCAGCAATTCAGTGTTTTTATTAGTAAGCACTTCCTCCCACAACAGCAGCGGTTTTTCACTATTGTTGCTGCCAGTGGTCGTGCCCAGCCCCAACAAAATCACCGTATCAAATTCTAAGCCTTTCGATTTATGTATGGTCATCATTTGCAGCTGTTCGCCATCGGCATCTGGCGCCGCAAATAGTTTTTCAATCTCGGTACACATGCGCTCGGACGAAAACTGGTTGCGTTTATCTAAACTATCCAAGCAATTAAAAAACGCTTGTACATCAATCACATCAGCTTGCTCCCACAAGCAAGCAGGGCCGTTTAGCATCAACCACACACCGCGTACCCAGCGGCTAGTATTGGTGCGGCCTTGCGTGGAAAACACCTCAGTTAAAATATCACGCACATGCAGTAAACGTGTTTGACCATCGCTGCTTAATTGGCTAATTAGCACGTCGTTTTGCATCAGTTGCCAAATGGTGGCGTGGTGGTTAGCGCCTGCCAGCGCATGCAAATCATGCAAATTTAGGCCGCACCATGGCGCGCGCAATATGGCCAACCAATGCACGCGGTCTGCCTTGTGGTGCAGTGCGTGGGTAAGGCTTAACAAATCTTGCACAATTTGGCGGCCAGCCAGTGCCTCAATATCTAGTGCTTGAAACTTAATATCAGTATGCGATCTGCGTAGCTCAGTGACCAGTGGTGTTAAGTGATTTTTGGCACTTACTAAAACCGCGATTTTAGCATTGGGGTTTTTTGCATACTCACATTGAATAATAGAAATGACGGCCTCGGCCTCATGCTGTTTAGCGTTTTCTGTGGTGTCATTTTTAATGATGGCATGTACTTCAACACTGCTATCTATTGCATTTTTATTAGTATCAGTGATAGATGGGCGATATTTCACCGCGCCTTGCGCTTCGTCGTCAAACGCTGCAAAAAGTGGTGCAAACGTTTGGTTGATCCAGCCGACAATTTGTGGCGTTGCACGATTATTGCGATATAACTGCAAGCGTTGCAGTTGAATCTCGCCAATGCCGCGCTCTGCCGCGTTAATAAACAAGCTAACGTTGGCTTTGCGAAAGCGATAAATCGATTGCATGGGGTCGCCCACGCAGAATAATGTTCGCGCATCGCCAGTTTGCCAGCCGCGTGTTAATTGTTCTAATAATTTGATTTGGCTGGGGCTAGTATCTTGAAACTCATCTACTAATAGATGCTGAATTTGGTAATCTAACTTTAACGCCAAATCGGTTGGCGTTTCACTTTCGTCCACTAATGCTTGCGTCGCGCGCTGCGCAATCTCTACAAAATCCACCTCGCCCGCCTGCTGAAACACTAACCACAATTGCGCTACGGCTAAATTTAGCAGCTTAGAAAGTGCCGCAATCATACCCCAATCATTATTTTCACCTGCTCTGAAAGGTAAGCTGCGCGTGGCTTGCAGGGCAGAGAAGTCTTTCACGGCAGCAATAATTTCTACCAATTTTTTTTTGTGGGCGCGGCCTTCATCAGTGGGGGCAAAACCAAACTTGATATTGAGCCCGCCTTCTTTGCGCGGCTCGCCAGCGGCGGTTAACAATAAATCGGCCACCGCGCGCCATTGGGCTAAATCTGCAGGCTGTGACGTGAGCTCATTTTGCCAATCGAGCAGGGCTTCAATATCTAAGCTGGCTGGCTGATTACCAGCTGCGTAACGCGCCACCGGCATCAATACTTGTTGCAAAGCCGCTGGTAATGCATGTGCTGCTTCGCTTAACGTTTGCGCAATCAGGTAATTTAAGGTGTTTTGCAGCTGCGTGCTATCCAGCGTGTTATTCGCATGGCTCAGCCATTGGTCGCGCTTTTGCAGCATGCTCACCAGCAAGCCAGTTAACTGTGCGGCATTATTTTCTACATAGCGCAGCGCAGTTTTTACAATGCTACCGTGTTCTATA
>JANOYU010000118.1:0-8794 GCA_031429035.1 Methylophilaceae bacterium | reverse complement strand
AGGCATCATGGCGCGTAATTGGCCACCCACTTGCTCAATGGGGTGCGCTGCATTTAAACGGCGGCGTGCCACCATTTCTGGGTAGTTAGTACGGCCTTCTAAAATAAACTGTTTGGCGTAGTTGCCGTTTTGAATATTTTTGAGGCATTCTTTCATGGCAGCGCGCGCTTCATCACCAATCACGCGTGGGCCAGTCACATATTCGCCGTATTCTGCGTTGTTGCTAATTGAATAATTCATGTTGGCAATGCCGCCTTCGTACATTAAATCGACAATCAATTTAAGCTCATGCAAGCACTCAAAATAGGCCATTTCTGGCGCGTAGCCGGCTTCGGTAAGTGTTTCGAAGCCTGCTTTTACTAACTCAACAGCGCCGCCGCATAACACCGCTTGCTCGCCAAATAAATCAGTTTCGGTTTCTTCGCGGAAGTCAGTTTCAATCACGCCGCCTTTAGTACCGCCGTTGGCTGCTGCATATGAAAGTGATAGCTCTTTGGCTTTGCCAGATTTATCTTGATACACAGCGATTAAGCTTGGTACGCCGCCACCTTTTAAATACTCGCTACGCACAGTGTGGCCTGGGCCTTTTGGCGCAATCATAATTACATCAAGGTCTGCACGTGGCACAATTTGGTTGTAGTGAATGTTAAAGCCGTGTGCGAATGCCAGTGCAGCGCCTTTTTTAATGTTTGGTGCAACTTCTGCGTGAAAAATACCAGCCATCGTTTCGTCTGGCAACAACAACATCACCACATCTGCGTCTTTTACCGCATCTGCAATATCGTGCACATTATGGCCAGCGGCAACTGCTTTGGCCCAAGAGCTGCCTTCTTTACGCAAACCAATAGTCACGGTTACGCCGCTATCTTTTAAGTTGGCTGCGTGTGCGTGACCTTGTGAGCCGTAGCCCACAATGGTTACTTTTTTACCTTTAATAATACTTAGGTCTGCGTCTTTGTCGTAATACACTTTCATTGCTTTTTCCTTTTAAAATTTGGGGCTGGGGACTAGGGGCTGGGGACTAGGGTGCTGTAGATAAGGTTTTTAGTTTGCATTCACTAAAACGCAATTAAAAACCTAAAATCTTACAACTTAATCCCTAGCCTCTAAATCCTAGCTCCTAGTCCCTATGTGTTAACTAAATCTTTAAAACTCTGTCGCCACGACCAATGCCCGATGCGCCTGTGCGCACGGTTTCTAAAATCGCGCTGTTGTCTAAGCTTTCGATAAAAGCATCTAACTTGCTGCCCGAGCCGGTAAGCTCAATGGTAAAACTGCCGTCAGCCACGTCAATAATGCGGCCGCGGAATATATCGCACATGCGCTTCATTTCATCGCGGTATTGCGGGCTGGCTTTTACTTTCACCAGCATCAATTCGCGCTCAATATATTTGCCGTCGTTTAAATCCAGCACTTTAATCACATCGATAAGCTTATTTAACTGCTTAATAATTTGCTCGATGACTTCATCCGACCCGCTAGTGACAATGGTCATGCGCGACATGGTGTTGTCTTCAGTTGCGGCTACGGTCAGCGATTCAATATTATAACCGCGCGCCGAGAATAAACCTGCCACGCGTGATAGCGCGCCAGCCTCGTTTTCAATCAAAATAGAAATAATGTGCTTCATGAACGTACTTCCACGCCATTTGCATCTTTACCTAATATCATTTCTGATATACCACGGCCGTTTTCCACCATTGGGAACACGTTTTCTTTTTGTTCGGTAATAAAATCCATAAATACAAATTTAGTTTTCATGGCAAAAGCGTCTTTTAGTGCGCCTTCTACATCGCCCGGTTTGGTAATTTGCATGCCTACGTGACCGTAAGATTCCGCTAATTTAACAAAGTCGGGCAAGCTATCCATATACGATTCTGCATAGCGATCTTGGTAAAAAAACTCTTGCCATTGCCGCACCATGCCCAAATAGCGGTTGTTCAATAAAATCACTTTAATGGGCAAGCCATATTGCGCGCAGGTAGAAAGCTCTTGAATATTCATTTGAATACTGCCTTCGCCCGTCACGCAAGCAACATCTGCATGTTTATCGGCAAATTGGCAACCCATGGCGTAAGGCAAGCCCACGCCCATGGTGCCAAGCCCGCCAGAATTTATCCAGCGGCGTGGTTTTTCAAATTTGTAATATTGCGCAGCCCACATTTGGTGCTGGCCAACGTCAGATGTCACATAAGCCTCACCCTTGGTTACTTCGCACAGTTTTTCAATCACATATTGTGGCTTTATCACGACATCAGAATTTTCATAGCGGCCACCATGCACCTTGCGCCATTCGTTTATTTGCGCCCACCAATCGGCAATATCAGGCTTTGATGTTATTTTTTCAGCCGCTAGCAGCTCGTTCATTTCTGCTAACACAGCGTGCACGTGGCCCACAATTGGCACATCTACTTTTACGCGTTTTGAAATACTCGATGGATCAATATCCACATGAATAATGGTGCGTTTTTGTCCCAAGAAATGTTTAGGGTTGCCAATCACGCGGTCGTCAAAGCGCGCGCCAACTGAGATTAATACATCGCAGTTTTGCATCGCCATATTAGCTTCATACGTGCCGTGCATGCCCAACATGCCCACAAATTGTGGATCAGAGGCAGGGTAGCCGCCCAAGCCCATCAGTGTGTTGGTAACAGGGTAGCCAAGCGCCCGCGCGAGTTTTACCAGCTCTGGCGCGCCATCGCCCAACACCAAGCCGCCACCGGTGTAAATCATTGGCCGTTTGGCTTCTAGCAACTATTTAAGCGCTTTTTTAATTTGCCCGCTGTGGCCTTTTAAAACGGGGCTGTAAGAGCGTAACTCCACTGTTTCAGGGTAGTGATAGGCGGTTTTTTGCGCCGTAATATCTTTTGGAATATCCACCACCACCGGGCCTGGTCTACCCGTAGCGGCAATATAAAACGCTTTTTTGATGGTGGCGGCAATGTCACGCACATCTTTAACCAAAAAGTTATGCTTAACGCACGGGCGGGTAATACCCACCATATCCACTTCTTGAAACGCATCTAGCCCAATGGCTGGCACTGGCACTTGGCCGCTGATAACTACTAATGGAACAGAATCCATATACGCGGTGGCAATGCCGGTAATCGCGTTGGTTGCACCTGGGCCGCTGGTTACTAATGCAACACCCACTTCGCCTGTGGCACGGCTAAAACCATCGGCTGCGTGCACAGCGGCTTGCTCGTGACGCACCAAAATATGCTTAAAGCCATTTTGCTTATAAATTTCATCGTAAATGTGCAGCACCGCGCCGCCGGGATAGCCAAACACAAATTTGACTTTTTCAGCATTGAGGCAGCGAATCACAATTTCCGCGCCACTTATCTCGTGGTTGCTGGATTTTTTGTGCGTGTCGCTTAAGCCCTCAGATTGGGTTTGCGCGCTAACAGGATTAGGCCTAACATTTTTAGCGGCGTTTTTTGCGGGTGTTGCCATAAAACCTTGAATTTATAAGAGTAATATTGAACCCTAAACATTAACCGTTTGACGGCATTTGGTCAAGGTTGCCAGTACCTAAACCATTCAAAAATAACAAATAAATGTCAAGTGAAGGCCAAATTTGATGTTTTTGATTCGCTAAGTTTGACGATTGCGCTTGATAAGAGGCTTGTTATTAACGTTGTTGGTCAACCAGAATATAATGCAAAAGGCGATGATTTCAGTGATGCAAACATTAAAACACCTGCCCTGCAAGCCAATATCCATGCGGTCTGCAGGACATCAGTTTTCTCTCGATATTTATTTCGCGCTAAATCATTGCGCTTAATTACTGATCTAAATTATTGATCTAAATTATTGATCTAGCGGCGGCGCCACTTTCAGCAATTCTTCAATCGTGGTGGTGCCAGCCGCGACTTTCTCAGCACCGTTTACCATCAGCGGTTGCATACCTTCTTGGTAAGCCAGCAGTTTTAGCTGCGCTAAATCTGCATTAGGTGTAATCAGCTTACGTAATTTTGCTGAAATCGTAAGCATCTCATAAATACCACTACGGCCTTTATAACCCGTGTTGCGGCACTCTATACAACCGACTGCTTTCATTACGGTATCGGGTTTTTTGGCCTTAAATGGATGCGTAATCGATGCCCATTCAGCATCGGTGATTTCATGTGGCACTTTGCAGGCCACACAAAGCGTGCGCACCAAGCGCTGCGCCATAATGCCGAGCACTGAAGAGTGAATTAAATAAGCTGGCACACCTAAATCTAGCAGCCGCGTGACGGCTGAAGGTGCGTCGTTGGTATGCAGCGTAGATAACACCAAATGGCCTGTTAGCGCCGCTTGTATGGCCATATCCGCGGTTTCAATATCGCGAATTTCTCCCACCATAATAATATCTGGGTCTTGTCGCATCAGCGTACGAATGCCATCGGCAAACGTAAGGCCAATATTAGTCTGCACTTGCATTTGGTTAAATGCGGGTTCTACCATTTCAATCGGGTCTTCCACCGTGCTCACGTTTACCTCAGGCGTGGCAATTTGTTTTAGGGTGGAGTATAGCGTCGTAGTTTTGCCTGAACCAGTGGGGCCAGTCACCAAAATAATGCCATTGGGTGCGGCTGTCCACTGCGCCCATAAATCGGCTTGTTTTTTGCTAAAACCCAGCTGAATAAAATCTTGCACAATCACATCGGGTGTAAAAATCCGCATCACCAATTTCTCACCAAAAGCAGTGGGCATGGTGGATAATCGCAACTCGATTTCGGTGCCATCGTTGCTCAGCGTTTTAATGCGACCATCTTGCGGGCGGCGTTTTTCAACCATATCCATACGGCCAAGCAATTTAATGCGGCTGGTTATGGCGTTCATAATGTTGCTGGGCAATTGATACACTTGGTGTAGCACGCCATCTATGCGAAAGCGCATCATGCCTGTGTTGCGTCGCGGTTCTAAATGGATGTCACTGGCGCGTTGTTCAAACGCATATTTCAGCAGCCAATCCACAATATTCACCACATGCTGCTCGTTGGCATCTAAGTTTTTATCTTTACCCAGCTCTATCAATTGCTCAAAATTTTGCACGCCGACAATTTGGCCTGCTTTTGCGGTATTGGCCGAGCTAATTGAGTGCGCAAGGCTATAAATCTCTGGCAAGTAACGGGTAATTTCTACTGGGTTTGAAACCACCAATTTAATTGTCTTGCCTAAAATACGCTCTAGATCAGGTATCCATTCTGTTTGAAAAGGCTCTGCTGTGGCAATGGTTGCCTCATCGCCCTTAACCGAGATTGGCATAATTTTTAGCCGCTCAGCATAGGCTTTAGAAACCACTTGCGCTGCAGTAGTAAAGTCTAATTTCAGTGGGTCGATGTGGTAAAAATCTAGCTCTACCTGCGTTGCCATCCAGCGCGATAAGTAATCAGCGTTCATCACTTTGTGTGGTGGTTTAAAATCTTTCCACTTTTGCTCGGCAATCACCACAATGGGGTGTAAGCGCGAGCTATCTAGCTTGCGATCTTTGTATAGTTTTTCTGCCTGCTGTTTATCTAGCCTGCCATCGTTTACCAGCATGCGCAGCAAATCACCCAAGCTTAATTTACCTTTGGTTTGGGCGGTGGCGGTTTTGCTAATCACTTGGCCTGTATTTACTAATTTCATAGTTTACGAGTTTCATGGTTTTTTACCTTACGCTTATTTTATACGCATTGATAAATCTATGGCGCGAATATTTTTAGTTAAACTGCCAATTGAAATACGGTCAACACCCGTTTCGGCAATATCTCGCACCGTTTCTAAATTGACATTTCCAGAAGCTTCAAGCAGTGCGCGGCCATTATTCAGTGTTACCGCTGCGCGCATTTGATTCAATGTAAAGTTATCCAGCAAAATGCTGCTAGCTCCAGCCTCCAAAGCTTGTTGCAATTCATCTAGGTTTTCCACCTCTATCTGTACCGTAATCATTTCACCTGCTCCAGAAGCCAATAGCTGTGCGGCCTGCAGGGCAGCTGAAATTCCTCCAGCGGTTTTAATGTGATTTTCTTTAATTAAAACACCATCATACAAAGCAAGCCGTTGGTTTGCGCCACCACCCACAGTTACCGCATATTTTTGCGCCAAGCGCATGCCTGGCAAGGTTTTACGTGTGTCGCAAACAAGTGAACTTGTGCTGCTTATTGCATCTACATATTCACGCGTTTGCGTGGCCACCGCCGATAATGTTTGCAAAAAGTTAAGCGCACAACGCTCGGCCGATAACAACGCACGCGCATTACCCGCAATTTCGCACAGCAATTGGCTTGGTTTTACTTTGTCGCCCTCAGCCACATGCCATTTAATTTGCACATTTTTATCTAACTGTAAAAAGCATGCATTTAGCCAATCTTGGCCGCAAATAATGGCGTATTCGCGCGACATAATCGTGGCGTTTGCAAGCTTTATGGCGGGTATAAGTAATGCTGTTAAATCACCATCACCAATATCCTCAGCCAATGCAAGCTGCACATTTTGCGCAACTAAATCGTTAAAAGCTTGCGAGCCGCGTGGATATTTTTGGTTGAATAAAGGCGTAGCGTTTGTTGATTTCATAATTGCATTATAATGCAGATAAGCCATTTAAAAAGAGCGAAAAATCATGAAGCTTTTATACACGCCCAACAGCCCCTACGCGCGCAAAGTACGCATCGTCGCCATGGAAAAACACATCGAGCTAGAGCTGCAAGAAGTGGTGCTGGCCGACTCCGATAATATTGTCAAAAATCACAATCCACTAGGCAAAATTCCTGTGCTTATTTTGGATGATGGCGACAGTGTGTATGACTCGCGCGTGATTGTAGAATATTTAGATAACCATGCGCCAGGCACGCATTTAATTCCGCAAGATAATAGTAGCAAAATTTGGGTGCGCCGCTGGGAGGCGCTTGCAGACGGCATTTGCGACGCAGCGGTGAGCGCGATGTTAGAGCAACGCAAAGCGCCAGAAAAACAATCGCAAGCCAATATAGATAAACAGCTAGAGAAAGTGGCGCGCGGGCTAGAGGTGCTGAATTTGGATATTACTAAAAGAAAATGGTGTGTGAATGAGACGTTTAGCCTAGCAGATATTGCGCTGGGTTGTATGTTGGGCTATGTGGATTTGCGCTTTAAAGAATTGCCACCTAATTCAAAATCATGGCAAGATAATTATGTGAATTTGGCTAGGCATTATAGTTTGCTGGTGAAGAGGCCGAGTTTTAAATTGACGATGCCAGTGGCTGGGTAAATTTTTAAAAAAAAGGGGCAAGTTATGGAACAAGTAATTACTGAAGTTCAAAATAAACCAAATCGGAAATACGTCGATATTACTTTCTGGCTCGCACACATACTTATAATAGGGGCTTTTTTTGCTGGGCCTATTGATGAGCAATCAAAAGCACTTCAATTACCTATTGCGCTTTTTAGCGCTGGAGCCATTATTGGCCTTGGTTATTACTTGGCGGTTGCAACTTATGCGAAAAAATTTGGTAAAAGTCCAATTGTTTGGGGGCTTGGCAGCATGTTGTTTTCACCAATATCTATTTGGGTTTCATATATAGCCTCTTTTTTCATTAAGGCTGAAATAGCAAAGTAGATTATGAAAGTAAATTTGTATTTTCACACCGTAAAACTAATTTAATATTCTTTTTCGCCTCTTGGCGAGTGTCTTTCTTTTGTTTAGCAAGCGTAGGGCGGATTAGCGTAGCGTTATCCGCCGTATGTCAGCGAGTAGGGTGTGCAAATTGATTTGTATTTGCACACCGTAATCCAAATCAAACATTCTTTTTCGCCTCTAGGCGAGTCACTTTGCTTTTGCTTGCTCAAAAGAAAGTAACCAAATAAAAGAGCACCCCACATCATGGCCTGCGGCTTCCCTCAGCTGCTCAATAAAATGAGCGGCTGCGGAACTCGCCCTAACAAGCCATACAAAACATGGCTTGTCGCGGAACTCAAACAGTCCTCGCCTTCATCTCATTTTTTCTGCGCACTTCGGCTTTCTGCCAGGGGATTAAAAGTCAAAAGCAAACCATGCGAATGCCACCGTTGTTAGTTTTTTAGCAAGTCTTTCTATTTCTACTCCGTCATTCCAGCGGAGGCTGGAATCCAGGCAACCCACATGCTTAGCTCTGTTTCAATAAACAACTACGCTAAAATTTTACCTTGCCTGGATTCTGGCCTACGCCAGAATGACGGCGTAAAATGGATTCGCGCCTACGCGGGAATGACGACGGATGGTGCTTAGTGGGTTTTTCATCCCCTTACAGCACGCTGAGTAGCACAGGCAAAATAAGATGAAGGCGAGGACTTGTTTGAGTTCCGCAGCCGCTTATTTTGGTGAGCAACGCAAGGCAGCCGTAGGCCGTGATGTGGGGTATCTTTTTGTTTGGATACTTTATTTTGGATAAGCAAAATAAAGTATCTCGCCTAAAGGCGAAAAAGATTGTGACAAAGAGAAAAGAGCTGTCGGGCTACCCCCGACTTCTACCCTAAGCCACTAGATTCCGTGTCAAGCACGGAATGACAGAATGCGAGAGAAAAGTGATGCTCTGGAAGCCTTATGGATACTGCCTTCCAGAGCATATGTTTTAATGTTATTTAAACTTAAATAGCGCTAGTAATGATTCCACCACCTAAGCAAACATTGCTTTCATACACCACTGCACTTTGCCCAGGCGTTACTGCCCATTGTTTTTGGCCAAATTTCACCGTTACATTTTCTTTATCTAGCGCGTCAATTTCGCATGGTGCATCAGGCTGGCGATAGCGCGTTTTGGCGGCATACACCCAGTTTGTCATTGGGTCTTCATCATCTATCCACGTC